>JAJAYS010000301.1 GCA_026786065.1 Polaromonas sp. | reverse complement strand
GCCTTGACCAACCGCTCAGGAGCCGAACCCATCTTGCGTCTGTTGAACCGCTTTGCTCGTCGCGATCGCTTTGGCGGTTCGCTTTACCCATCTTCGCGATGGCTTATGCGCTGCCGGAGAGCGCCGCTGCGATCATCAGCCAGGTATACGGCGGCATTCGGTTGAACGGCAAAGCTGGGCATCCTGGGCCGACCGTCAACGGTCCGCTTTCTTGCCCGGCAGCACTGACCGGCTCCATTAGAGAACTGCCCTGAACAGCGTCGCGGCGCGCTCTTTCAATTTCTCCCTGCGGGGACGCTGCTGCCACGCCTGCAGCGTGATGCGCTTGGCCCGGGGGAGGTCCTGCTCGAACACCGCGGTCTGGCGCCGGGAGAAAGCGGCGTTATAAAGATTGAGGTTCGCCTCATCGTTTAGCCGGAACGAGCGCATGTCGAAGTTGGTGGAGCCGACGGAACTCTCCTACCTGCCATTCGGATACTGCAGCCCGATTGGCTTGCTGGTACGCTGACGTGCATGCCGCAGCCCTTATCGAACATCAAGGGCGGCTATGGTTTTAATAGCAATGGAAGCTATTGATTGGACCGGATGAAGTCTGAAATCCCAGACCCTCACCCCTGCCCTCTCCCACAGTGGGAGGGAGTAATTCGGGAATCGAAAAATTACGCCCTCCATAGGCCGAATCAATAAGTGGCGTGGCGGGTTTTTTCTGCAACCAGCCCGCGTTGATGCAGCTCTTCAGAAAGGCATTACGGATGATCATCAATGAAATGCGGCCCGTCCGCCCCGGGGAAATCCTTCGGAAAGAGTATCTGGTGCCCCTGAACATGGGAGCGCACGCCCTGACTGAAAAGTTCGGGGTGACGCAAGCGCGAATCAATGAGATCGTAGAGGGACAGCGCAGCATCACACCCGAGCTCGCTTAACGCCTGGCGCGCTGCTTTGGGGGCGGTGCCCATTCATTGGTGAATTTGCAAACGACGGATGACTCGAAGACTCGCCAACCCCGCGACTGTCCCTAGTAGGCTGAATCAATGAAATTCGTTGTCACTTGTCTGCCCCTCGCCGCGCCATGCGGCGTTGCAAATGCGCGCCGGGCCTGCGGGCCCGCCTGTGCTTTGCGCCTTGCCTGCCACGCCGCTGGGCAGCCACTTGCCAGCGATTTCACTGATTCGGCCTACTAACGCGTGCGCAAAGCCATTCCCCTGGTCTTGCTCCTCACGCTGGTGTGGGGCACCAACTGGCCGCTGTTTCCCATCGCCGTGCGTGAGGTGTCAGTCTGGACTTTTCGCGCCGTCAGCCTGGCCGGCGCCGGGTTGATGCTGCTGGCCGTCGCGCGGGCGCGTGGCGAATCGCTGCGCATCCCGCGCGCGCACTGGCCCACGCTGCTGGCCGCCGCCATGACCTATCTCGCGGTGTGGAATGTGGCGAGCACCTATTCGGCAATCCTGATTCCCTCGGGCCAGGCCGCCATCCTCGGCTTCACGATGCCCTTGTGGGCGGCACTGATGGCCTGGGCTTTCCTGGGCCAGCGTGCCAGCACTCGCGTGCTGCTGGCGCTGGCTTTCGGCGGTGCTGGCGTGCTGCTGTTGATCGTCAACGGCATCGACGCTTACGCCAAAGCGCCGCTCGGCTTCGCGCTGGGCCTGCTGGCCGGGCTGGGCTGGGCCGCCGGTACGCTGATTCTGAAGCGCCGGCCGATTCCGGTGCCCGCCGTGGTGCTGACCGGCTGGCAACTGCTGCTGGCAGCGGTGCCCCTAACAGTGGGCGCATTCTGGTTCGGCGAGGCCGGCTGGTTCATGCCCTCTGGCACCACGCTGTTCGTCATCGCCTACATCACGCTGGTGCCGATGGCGATTGGCAACCTCTGCTGGTTCGCCATCGTCGGCCTGCTTCCCGGCAACATCGCCGGGCTTTCTGCGGTGATGGTTCCGGTGGTGGCGATGGTGGCCGGCGCGCTGATCCACGCCGAGCCCCTGGGCTTGGCGCAGTGGGTGTCGATGGTGTGCTGCGCCGTCGGCGCCGCTCTGGCCTTGCTGCAGCCGGCTGCAAAGCTGCGTCCGGCGGGCTCCTGAGCCTTGGCGAGTCCGTGGCGGCCGGGTCAGGATCGGCTGCAAGGCGTGGTTCTGCCGCCCATCGCCTGGCCATCGGCAGGCAAGGGCATGCAGCAGACCACCCGAGTCCGGCCGATCGCAGGCCGAAGGGGTAAAGCAAAGGGTCTCTGAAGGGGCCAGAGTGCCGTTGCTCGAGGCTATAGTTATGTTTCATGCCCTTCTTTTTTTACCTGATGAGGAGCCGCCTTTGCGGCCCCTGCTTGCGAATGTGCCTCGCGCTTGTCTGCTCTCTGAGTGCGCTTGCGGTGGCGGCGCAGCCCGCCGCACCGCTGGTTTTTCTTGGCGACAGCGCCCTGCCGCCCTACGAGTTTCTGGACCAGGGCGAGCCGCGCGGCGCCAACGTCGATCTGGCCCTGGCGCTGGGCCGGGTGATGGATCGGCAGGTCGAAATCCGTCTGGGCGACTGGTCCACCGCGCCGTCCCGCCTGCTGGCCGGTGAAGGCGATGTGCTGCCGCTGCTGGGCCGCACGCCGGAGCGCGAGCGGCAGTTCGTTTTCGGCCAGAATTCGATGCCGGTGTCGATTGCGCTGTTCGTTCGGGCCGACGAAGTCGCGCGCTTTGGTAGCGAAAATTTGCGGAACCTGCGCATCGGCGTCACGCCCGGCGGATTGGCCAGAGTCGAACTTCAGGCCCGGCATCCGCAAGCCACACTGATTACTGTCGAAAGTCTGGCGGACGGCATTCACAAACTGGTTCGGCGCGAGATCGATGCGTTCGCCGGTCAAGAGTGGAGCGCCTACTACCTGCTCAGCGAGCTGGGCATTCAGGGCATCGCCGGGCTGCCGCCGTTTCGCAGCGGCAGCGGCAGCTTTGCGGTTCGCCCGGCCGACGCCGCGCTGACCGGCCAGCTCGACTCGGCCTTGGCGCAACTCAAAGCCAGCGGCGAGTTCGACCGCATCATCGACCGCTGGTCTTACACCCGGGTCAGGCTGGTGCAGCAATCGACCTTCACGGCGGTGTCGGTGGCCGCATCGAGCGCCCTGGCCCTGCTGCTCGGGCTGGGCATTGGCGCTGGCAGTGCTGCATCGCCAGCGCCAGGACCTCAAACGCGAAGTGGACGAACGCCACCGTGCCGAGTCCGCGCTGCTGCAGACGCAGCAGCAATTGCGGGCCGACGACCAGCGCAAAGACCTTTTTCTGGCCACGCTGGCCCACGAGCTTCGCGGCCCGCTGGCGCCCATCGTCAGCGCGGTGGACATGCTGCAGTTGCCGGGCGCAGACGAGCGCCAGGCCGACTGGGCGCATCAGGTTATTGCCCGGCAAGCGGCCCAGCTGGCCCGGTTGATCGACGATTTGATGGACGTGAGCCGGATCAAAACCGGCAAGGTCGAGCTGCGTCTTGAACCGCTGGCGCTGGCCGAGCTGCTGGCCCAGGCGCTGGAGTCCGCCGAGCCGGTGATTGCGCTGTCCCGGCACCATACCGAATTGCAGCCGGCTACGCAGCCGGTCTGGGTGCAGGGCGACCGCGCCCGCCTCGCCCAGGTGCTGGGCAACCTGCTAACCAACGCCGCCAAGTACACACCACCCGGTGGCCGCATCACGGTGGAAACCACCGTCGGAACCGACGTCGGGACCGATGCAGCAAGCGCGGCAGAAAACGGCTGGGCCGAGGTCGCCGTCAGCGACACCGGCGCCGGCATCCCGCGCGACCAGCTGGAAAAAGTCTTCGAGATGTTTCACCAGGAAGACCGCTCGCTGGCGCATTCGCAGGGCGGGCTGGGCGTCGGCCTCTGGTTAAGTCGCCGACTGGTTCAGTTGCACGGCGGCGCGCTAAGCGCCCACAGCGCAGGCGAGGGCAAAGGCAGCCGTTTTGTCGTGCGGCTGCCGCTGATTGCGCCGCCCAGCGTCGCCCCGCCGGCGCCGGCGCAAGCTGCCACCCCGGCTGGCCTGCGGGTGCTGGTGGTGGACGACAGCACCGATGGCGCCGAAACGCTGGCCATGCTGCTGGAGGTGCTGGGCTACGACGTGATGCTCGCTGCAGACGGCGGGCAGGCTCTGGCAAAAGGCAGCGCGTTCCAGCCGCACGCGGTGCTGCTCGACATCGGCCTGCCCGACATCGACGGCTACGAGGTCTGCCGGCGGATGCGCCAAAGTAACTGGGGCCGGCAGGCGTGGGTGATCGCCTTGACCGGTTGGGGCGCGGCAGCAGACAAAGAGGCCGCCACCGATGCTGGTTTCGACGCGCACCTGACCAAGCCGGCGCAAGCCGAAGACCTGGTGCAGATGTTGAGTCAGCTCGTTGCGACTCGGCGTCATGCCGCGCCCGACGCGGCCAATTTTTCGACCGAGGCTTGATCAGCGGTGTCTTGCAGGCCAGTGGTAGGGGACCCCCTGCAT
>JAJAYS010000300.1 GCA_026786065.1 Polaromonas sp. | reverse complement strand
GGGGGGCTAACCCGAGCTCGAACAGTTCTGAAAGCCGACTCAAGAACATCACTGTTCTTGCTACATTGCTCTCCCCAACCGCCCCACCCCCTCCAAAATCTTCCCCCCATCCGCCGTAGCAAAACTAAGCCGCAGCGTCGCCATATCCGCATCTGCCGCATAAAACGGCGCCCCAGGCACAAACGCCACGCCTTTTTCAATCGCACGCTTCGCAAACTCACCTGCGTCCTTTATCTTGCCACCCGCGCCGGTCAGCCGCGCCCAGAAGAACAAACCACCCGCTGGCGCGGTGAACTCGATGGCGCCTGCCAGCTCGCGCCGCAGGGCGTCGGCCATCGCGGAAGCGCGTTCGGCGTAGACCTTGCTCACTTTGGCCGGCTACGACGGCAGGCAGCCCAGTCGGAGGGCTTGCGAGGCGGATTGGGCGAAAGGCGGGTATGCGGTTGCATGAATTGAGGATGACTCAACCAAAAACCACATTCACCCGTCCCAAGGCTCCACTGGAGGCTCTCCTGCGGGCGGGTTTCACCACAATGTCGATGTCGCGCCCCAAGCGGGCCAGGCATTCGAGCATCTTGGCCTCGCTGATGCCTCTGAATTGCCCGCGCAGGAGCAAGGAAACCTTGGGTTGTGGCATGGCCAGTAATTGCGCCGCCTGCTGCTGTGTGAGGTTCTGGCTCTGGATGATTTCGCCAATCTTGCTGGCCAGTTTGGCTTTGACCAGCATTTCCTGCGCGTCGGCCAGGCCCAGATCGGCATAGACATTACCGCTGCTTTTTTCAATGGCGATGGTGCTCATGGTGAACTCCTTTTGCATGTATTCGTCATGGTTCAGTCGCGGTCTAGCTTCCCGCGTGGGCCAATGCGGCCTTGAGCCGCTCGTTAATCAAATCCATATCGGGCTTGGGCGTGGCAATACCGGATGTGGACTTCTTTTGAAAGCAGTGCAGCACATACACCGCACCCGCTACCTTCACCGTGTACACCGCCCGATAGGTGCTGCCCGCCTCGCTCTCGACCACTTCCAGCACGCCTGCGGAGCCAAAGCCTTTCAGCGGCTTCGTCCGAATATGCTTGCTGCCCATCTGCGCCAGATGCAAGGCAAAACCGAAGGTGTCTTGCACGTCGGACGGCATGGCCTGAAGGTCTTTCTTTGCCGAACCGACCCATAGCAGGGGCTTCGGTGCTTCCAGAGAATTGGACTTGGAAATTATATCTATATGGGTCTAAAAATGCAACGCACTTGTACCAAACTGCAGCGCTTGCAATCAACGCGTTTTGAGCCGCCTGATGTGGCTGCGCTGGTTCGGGGTTAGAACTCCTAAAGCGCCCGCCCCAACCGCCCAACCCCCTCCAAAATTTTCCCCACATCCGCCGTAGCAAAACTAAGCCGCAGCGTCGCCCTATCCGCATCGGCCGCATAAAACGGCGCCCCAGGCACAAACGCCACGCCTTTTTCAATCGCACGCTTCGCAAACTCACCCGCGTCCTTTATCTTGCCACCCGCGCCGGTCAGCCGCGCCCAGAAGAACAAACCGCCCGCTGGCTCGGTGAACTCGATGGCGCCTGCCAGCTCGCGCCGAAGGGCGTCGGCCATGGCGGCAGCGCGTTCGGCGTAGACCTTGCGCACCATGGCCAATTGCGCCGGAATGCGGCCGAGCTTCAGGTATTGCGACGCGGTGGCTTGTGCGAAGGTGCTGGTGTGGGCGTCGCTGAACTGTTTGCACATCGTGGCTTTGGCCAGCAGCTCGGGCTGGGCGATCAGCCAGCCGATGCGCAGGCCGGGGCTCAGTACTTTGCTGAGCGAGCCGCAGTAGGCGATCAGTTCGCGGCTGCCGGGCACGTTTTCGCTCAGCGCCAGCAATGACGGCGGCGGCGGCTCACCAAAATACAGGTCGCCGTAGGGGTCGTCTTCGACGATCAGCGTGTCGTACTTTACCGCCATGGTTAGCACTTGTTTGCGCCGCTCCAGGCTCAGCATGGCGCCGCTTGGGTTGCCGAACGTGGGGATCAAATACACAAACTTCGGCTTGTGCAGCACGATGAGTTTTTCCAGCTCGTCGGTCTTGACGCCCTGCCCGTCGATGGGTGCGCTGATGAGTTCAGCGCCGTAAAGGCGGAAGCACTGAATGGTCGCTAGAAAGGTCGGGCCTTCGACGATGACTTTGTCGCCGGGGTTGATCAAGGTTTTGCCGAGCAGATCCAGCGCCTGCTGGCTGCCGGTGGTGACGATCAACTGGTCGGGCGCCACCACCGCGCCCTTGGTCGCCATGTAGGTGCCGAGCTGATCGCGCAGCGGCGGGTAGCCTTCTGTGGCGCCGTACTGGAGTGCGGGGCCGGGCTCTTCGTTCAGCACGTTGGCGCTGGCTTCTTTGAGCCCCTCCACGTCAAACATGGCCGGGTCCGGAAAGCCGCCGGCAAAGCTGATGATGCCGGGCTTGCCGAGCAGCTTGAACAGCTCGCGGATGGCGGAGGTTTCGACGTTGTTCAGGCGGTCGGCGAATTGCAGGGGCATTGGGTTCTCTGAGGGGAATGAGTGCGTTACATATTAACGCTGCAGCTCTGGACTGCCTCGCGCAGCTTGATTTTTTGGGGTGCGTATTAAACTACTTTCAAGGCGTATATTGACTTAACTACTTAAAAGTAGTAACTTTGATTAACCACTCTGGAGGCGTATTTTGATGTACCCGGTTGACACCCCCCAACACCTGCGCACTATTTTGCGATCACTCCGGCAAGCGAAGGGGTTGACGCAGGCCCAGCTCGGCCAGCGGCTGGGCGTCACTCAAAAGCGCATTGCACGCATTGAAGCCGCGCCAGAGGTCACCGCATTCGACCAGATTTCCCGCATGGTCACATCCTTGGGGTGCCGTCTCGTCATTGAAGAGCCCGCGCCTCAGAAGGTGACCGAACCAGGGGCTGATACATGGTGACGTTTCGCCGGCCCCGCAGCAACCCGCAGGACAACACGCTGGGCGTGTGGGCCAATGGCGAACGCGTGGGCAACTGGTTGCTCGTTGCAAACGAACACCGGTTTCGGTATGACGAGAACTGGCTCGCATCCCCAGCGTCGCGCCCACTCTCATTTTCGCTGCCGTTCACACCTGAAAATAATCCCCACCGTGGTGAGGTCGTCAGAACCTTTTTTGACAACCTTCTGCCCGACAGCGACGCAATAAGGCGAAGACTGCGGGACAAGTTTTCAACCGGCAGCACGGACACCTTCGCCCTGTTGGCGGCGATAGGACGTGATTGCGCCGGCGCCGTACAGCTGCTCCCGCAAACCGAAACGCCAGACGGCTTTGACCGCATCGACGCCCTGCCACTGGACGAAGCAGGTGTGGCGCACGCAATTAGCAGCGCCATAACCGGTGCGCGCACGCTGGGGCATCCGGAGCCCGACGACTTCCGGATTTCGATCGCCGGCGCACAGGAAAAAACCGCCTTGCTGTGGCACGACGGGCAATGGATGCGTCCCGTGAATTCGACGCCCACCACGCATATCTTCAAGCTGCCCCTCGGGCTCGTCGGAAACATGCGGGCCGACATGAGCAGTTCAGTCGAAAACGAATGGCTTTGCGCGCAGCTTCTCGCACTATTGGGCCTGCCGGTCGCCGAATGCGAGATGGCCCACTTCGGTCAGCACAAGGTGCTTGCCGTCAAACGGTTCGACCGCGCGCTGCAATCGCCCAAAGGCAAACCGCCCTGGCTGGCGCGGCTGCCACAAGAAGACTTTTGCCAGGCACTTGGCATTGCCGGGGAGCGCAAGTACGAAAACGAGGGCGGTCCCGGGATGCGGGCCGTTCTTCGCCAACTGGACACCAGTACCCGCGCAAACGCCGACCAATTGGTTTTCGTCAAGGCCCAGCTCGCCTTCTGGCTGATGGCTGCCACCGACGGCCATGCCAAAAACTTTTCGATCTTTCTGCAGCGCGGCGGCGGTTTTCACATGACGCCTCTGTACGACGTGCTGTCGGCCTGGCCCATCATCGGCACCGGCGCGAACCAGGTTCACCCACGCCGGGCCAAACTGGCGATGGCACTGAAAAGCAAGGACACGCACCACCACCTGCACGAAATCACCACCTTCCACTGGCAAACCTTGGCGCAGCAAAGCGGCGTGCCGGGTGCGTTCGACCAGATGGTGACGCTGGTGCTGCAGGTGCCCGATGCATTGGAGCGCATGGCGGCGCAGTTGCCTGACGGCTTTCCG
Organism: Polaromonas sp.; assembly: GCA_026786065.1. Taxonomy (GTDB): domain Bacteria; phylum Pseudomonadota; class Gammaproteobacteria; order Burkholderiales; family Burkholderiaceae_C; genus Polaromonas. The sequence continues at coordinate 4,860 of JAJAYS010000300.1, read as the reverse complement.
CAGCATGTGTTCAAACCGATTCGGGCCGGCATGCTGGCCCAGGCCGACAAATTCGTTTCCGGGCTGCCATGAAAAAAGAATCGATTCCGCCGTTTTTCGCGACACTGAAAGCCGCCAACCCGATGCCGGTGACCGAGCTGCAATACACCAGCGTCTTCGAGCTGCTGGCCGCCGTGCTGCTGAGCGCGCAGGCCACCGATATCAGCGTCAACAAAGCCACGCGCAAGCTGTTTCCGCTGGCGGGCACGCCGCAAAAAATACTGGGCCTGGGCATCGACGGGCTTGAGCAGCACATCAAAACCATAGGCCTGTACCGCAGCAAGGCCAGGCATTTGATGCAAGCCTGCCGCATGCTGGTGGAGCTGCACCAGGGCCAGGTGCCGCGCAGCCGGGAAGCGCTGGAAGCGTTGCCCGGCGTGGGACGCAAGACGGCAAATGTGGTGCTGAACTCGGCCTTCGGCGAGCCGACCGTCGCGGTGGACACGCACATTTTCCGCGTCGGCAACCGCACCGGTTTGGCACCTGGCAAAACGCCGCGCGATGTTGAAACGCAGCTGATGAAGCGCGTGCCGGAGGAATACCTGGTCGATGCGCACCACTGGCTGATTCTGCATGGGCGCTATGTGTGCGTGGCGCGCAAGCCGCTGTGCTGGCAATGCGCGGTGGCGCCGTGGTGCGACTACCGGCCGAAAACCGTGCCGCCGGCTGCCAGGAAGCAGGCGATCTGACGCGCTGGCTTGGTAGCAGTCGCTATGTTATTTATAGCTGCTCACGCCTGTAAATATTGGATTAAAAGCCTTTTTTGTGCTTAATACTGGCCGGTTTCGACCTTGAAGGCGTGGACTCCTAAAATTGCCATTTGCCCGCAAGGAAACCATGCTCGTCGAACGCATCTGGACCGCCAACGCCTACCGCAATTTCAACTACCTGATCGCCTGCCCCGAGACTGGCGAAGCGCTGGCGATCGACCCGCTGGACCATGCCAAATGCCTGGCCACAGCCAAGGCCAAGGGCTGGGAAATCACGCAGATTCTTAACACCCACGAGCACCACGACCACACCGGCGGCAACGCGGCGGTCGTTGCCGCGACCGGGGCGAAAGTCATTGCGCACCACAAGGCGGCCGGCAAGATTTCAAACATGGACCGTGGCGTACAGGCCGGCGATGTCATCAAGGTCGGCAACACCGTCGAGCTTGAATGCCTGGACACGCCGGGCCATACGCTGTGCCACATCTGCCTGCGCTCGCACACCGAGCAGCCTGCCCTGTTCTCCGGCGACACGCTGTTCAACGCCGGCGCCGGTAACGTGCACAACGGCGGCAGTGTGGATGCGCTGTACGCCACCTTCGCCGAACAACTAGCCCGCCTGCCCGACAACACACTGGTCTATCCCGGCCATGATTACATCGAGAACAACCTTGCCTTCACGCTGGCTCGTGAGCCGGACAACGCGGCCGCGCAGGCACTGCTGCCCGGCGTCACCGGCCAGGACCCGGCGCAATCGGTCGTCACCACGCTGGCGCAAGAAAAGCAGATCAACACCTTCATGCGGCTGGGCAGCCCGAGCCTGATCGCCAAGCTGCGGGAAGCCTTCCCTGACCTGCCGGACCAGCCCGACGCGAAGACCGTCTTCAGCCGGCTTCGGGAACTGCGTAACAGCTGGTGAGCGCGCCGGTGAGCAGGCCGCCAGCTCAGGCTGTGCGCACGCTGGCGTGTGACGCGACGCTGCGCGAGCGGGTCCGGCAACAACTGCAAAGTTTCAGCCTGCAGGTCGCCGCGCCCGGCCAGCACCATGCCGCTGCGGTGGCGGTGGCGCTTGCCGACGAGGGCCTGGGCGCCGACCTGCCCGGCATCGCGCAATCGGCCGGCTGGAGCACGCAGGCCGCACTGATCCTGACGCGGCGCTCGGCCAGCCTGCGCAAGCATGCCAACCAGTGGGCGTTGCCGGGCGGCCGCATCGACGCTGGTGAGACCGCCGAGCAGGCCGCGCTGCGGGAGCTGGCTGAAGAGGTCAACCTGCAACTCGACGCCAGCGCGGTGCTGGGCCGTCTGGATGATTTCGTCACCCGCTCGGGCTTCGTGATTACGCCCGTAGTGGTCTGGGCCGGCGCGGCCCGGCACATGCACCCGAACCCGGCCGAGGTCGCCAGCATTCACCGCATTCCAGTGGCCGAGTTTCTCCGCGCAGATGCGCCCATGCTGGAGAGGGAAGGCGCTGGCGAGCACCCGGTGCTGCGCATGCCAGTTGGCAGCGCCTGGATCGCTGCACCGACCGCTGCGGTGCTCTATCAGTTCCGCGAGCTGTGCATTGAGGGCCGCAGCACCCGCGTTGCGCACTTCGAGCAGCCGGCGTTTGCCTGGAAATGAATCGCCAGCGAAAAATCGGGACGAAAAAAAAGCAGGCGCTCCGGTCAAGGCACGCCTGCTCGCTACAACAAAAATAGCTGCTCACGCCCGTATTTATTGGGCTGGCAGCCTATTTAATCAATAGAACTTGGTCAGTCTGCGTACACGCCAGCCTTTTTGATGATCGGACCCCATTTAGCGATTTCGGCTTCCAGATGGGTCTTCAGGCCGGCTGGCGTCATCTTGTCGGACGACGGAATGTCGGAGCTCAGATCGGCCAGCCGCTGCTTGACCATCGGGTCCTGCATCGCGGCGCGCATCGCCACGTTGATCTTCTCAAGCACCGGTGCCGGCGTGCCTTTGGGCGCATACATGCCGTGCCAGACCTTGACTTCGAAGCCCTTCAAACCCTGCTCGTTCAGCGTGGGCACGTTCGGCAACGAAGCCAGGCGCGTGGCGGACGTCACGCCGAAAACCTTGACGCGGTTTTCCTTGATCATCGGCACGGTTTGCGTGGTCTGGTCGCACAACATGTCCACTTGGCCACCAAGCAGATCGTTCATGGCCGGGCCGGTGCCCTTGTAGGGAACGGTGGTCAGCTCAATGCCAATCTGGCTCATGAACAACAGGCCGCACAGGTGCGACACGGCGCCCAGACCAGCATTGGCCAGCGACACCTTGTTGCCGTTGGCCTTCAGGTAGGCCTGCAGTTCGGGAAAGGTGGTGGGCGGGAAGTCTTTTCGGGCCAGCAGGGTCATTGGCACATCGACCACCTGACCGATGTACTCGAAGTCTTTCAGCGGATCGAAGTTGAGCTTGCGGTACAGCGCCGGCGCGGTGGCCATGCCCATGTGGTGCAGCAAAATCGAATAGCCATTGGGCTCGGCCCTTGCGACTTTGGTGGCACCGATGGTGCCGCCAGCGCCGACAACGTTCTCGACCAGCACGGTCTGGCCGAGCGACTTGCCCATAGGAATGGCGATCATGCGGGCCACCGCGTCGGTCGGGCCGCCGGCGGCAAACGGAATGATCAGCGACACCGGTTTGTCGGGGTAGGCCGCCTGGCTGAACGCCGGGCTTGCCGCGACCATTGCCAGCGCAGCGGCACTGGCCAGCAGCAGCGGTTTGAAGATTGATTTCATTTATGTCTCCTGGGGGTTATAAAAACGGTGGAACAAGCGGAAATTCTAAGGGCCACGCGCCCGGTCAATGCTCGCGCTGTTTGCGCATGCCTGCACACAACGAAATCCGCTGCTGCGAAGTTGACCGCACACACGTAACGCATCAAAACGCCGGCAGCAGCGGCCCGACGCGCACCGCGTCGCCGATACGCCAGATCGCCTCAATGGCGGGCTCAAGCTCCGCCGGTGTCGCAGCGCCGCTGTAGGCGGCCAGGCGGTGCACCTTGGCGGTAATCTCGCCCCGGCTGAGCGTGTTGCCCGGGTCACCCTTGGGCTCATCGACCCGGCCGTGCAGCGTGCGGCCGTCGGTCGTCGTGACCGTGACCTTGCCTATCCAGCGCTGCGGGTAGGCTGCATCGACCTCGGCATCGAGCACCATGTCGACCCGGCGGCACAGCGCGGTTGTCGCTTCGTCACTGAAATGCCGGTCGAACTCGGCCAGCCCGGCCTGGCCGAAGCGTGCGACCAGCGCGGTCACGGTGCCCATCGAAAATTTGCTTTGGTGCACGGTGGACGGCTCGACCACCGGCCCCAGCACGTCGATTGCGCCCTGGTGAACATGCGTGACGATGCGCGCAATGTCGCCCGGCTGCAGCCGGTGCGCCTGCATGACCTGCAGCAGCGCATCAGCGGCCGGGTGCGTGTGCCGGCACGACGCGTGAAACTTGAACGAGGTCTCAACCGTGGCCCAGCGCTCGCCGAGCCGGTCGCACAGTCTGGCCGGGTCGGCGTCGCTGGACATGCCGGCAGCCATGCCCTGCCGACCCTCAAAAATTTGCGCCGCGCCGGTGAAGCCGTCTTTCGCCAGATAGGCCGACATCAACCCGGCAGCCGCCGCATGCGCGGTATGCAGTTGCTTTGAATCGGCGCCGGTGCGCAAAAACTCCCACAGGCCCGCCGATTGCGTGCCGGCCGAGCCGAAGGCGTGCTGCATCTGCTGCGCGTTCAGCCCCAGCAGGTTGCCAACCGCAGCAGCCGCTGCCAGCGTGCCGGCAGTACCCGTCGTATGAAAAACCTTGTAATGCGAGCGGCCCAGAAACTCGCCGACGCGAATGCCGACCTCGTAACCGGCGACGGCCGCCGCAAGCAACTGTTTTCCGCTGCAGCCGAGCGCCTGGGCCGTGGCCAGCGCGGCCGAAAACACCACCGTCGCCGGGTGAAACACCGAGCCGTTGTGCACGTCGTCCTGCTCGGCGACGTGCGAGGCGGCGGCGTTGACCATCGCGGCCAGGTAGGAGCTGCTGCGGCTGCGATCAATCAGCACTTCCGACGGGCCGATGGCCCCGCCCATGCTGGCAGCGAAGCGCGCGATCGACTCGACCGGCCGCGCC
>JAJAYS010000299.1 GCA_026786065.1 Polaromonas sp. | reverse complement strand
GGGCCAGTCAGGCCGCCGGGCCGCCCCAAGGTCAGGCAGCCCCCTCCGGGGGCAGCGCAGTATGCGAAGCGCCAAGCGTGGGGGCCAGTCAGGCCGCCGGGCCGCCCCAAGGTCAGGCAGCCCCCCCGGGGGGCAGCGCAGTACGCGAAGCGACAAGCGTGGGGGCCTATAAATACTCGACGCAGGAAGTCGAATTCCAGATCGAAAGCTATCTGCGTTACCAGGGCGACAAATTCAGCGAGTATTTCGACGCCAACACCTACTTGCTGATTACCCGCGCCCTCGACTACTTCGATCCGGCGCGCGCTTTCGGCGGCGACCTGACGCGGGCGCTGGCTGGCGCAACCGCCAAGTTTTTGCTCATCAGCTTCAGCACCGACTGGCGCTTCGCGCCCGCGCGCAGCCGCGAAATCGTCAAGGCGCTGCTCGACAACCAGCGCGACGTCAGTTACGCCGAAATCGATGCGCCGCACGGACACGATGCCTTTTTGCTCGATGACCCGCGCTACCTCGGCGTGGTGCGGGCCTATTTCGAGAGTCGGGTGGCCGTGTGACCGATGCTTTGATTCCCACTCAGCCGTCGGCCGACCTGCTGTCCATCGCCCGGCTCGTGCCGCACGGCTCGCGGGTGCTGGACCTCGGTTGCGGCACCGGGGCTTTGCTGGCGCATCTGATCGCCGAGCGCGGCTGCTCGGGCTACGGTGTCGAGATCAACGACGCCAACGTTCAGGCCTGCGTCGCGCGGGGCGTCAACGTGATTCAGTTCAACCTCGAAGACGGCCTGACACTGTTTGGCGACCGCTCCTTAGACGTGGTGCTGCAGATCGACACGCTGCAACACCTGCGCAATGCCGAAACCATGCTGCGCGAGACCGCCCGGGTCGGCCGCACCGGCATCGTCGCCTTCCCCAATTTCGGCCACTGGCCGAACCGGCTGGCGGTGCTGCGCGGCCGCATGCCAGTGACCAAGGTTTTGCCTTACCAGTGGTACGACACGCCCAACATCCGCGTCGGTACGCTGCAGGATTTCGAAGCGCTGGCGCTGCAAAACAGCCTGCGGATCGAAGACCGCTTCGGCCTTCAAAACGGGCGGGAAGTGCGCTGGTGGCCGAACGCGCGGGCCATTCGGGCGGTGTTCAAGTTTCAGGGTTCCTGACGGGTGGTGGCGAAACGGCATTGGTGCGCGCCAGCGTCGGTATTCCGGCCAACCGAATTGTTGTCATCCAGGGACGCCGCCGCCCGCCCAGGCACGGCAATAACGCCCCCTCGGCGTTTAATGCAAGCGTAATGTCGACCGCAACGCGAAACACGCGTCCGGCCCGGAGCCCGCCGAGGTGGCCGGCACCCGGTCGCCGACGCGCTGCCCGGCCCCATGCCCGCTGTGTCTTTCGCCGAAGCCTTCAAATTCTGGCTGCAACTCGGCTTCATTAGCTTCGGCGGGCCAGAGGGGCAGATGGCCATCATGCACCGCGAGCTGGTTGAAAAGAGCCGCCGGGTGTCGGAGAAATGCTTTCTTCACGCGCTCAATCTCTGCATGCTTCTGCCCAGCCCGGAGGCCCCGCATCTCCCCACCGCCGCACCGTTTCCGCTGGTCGTGCCGAGCGCGCTCGGGCTGGGCGCGGTGCTGGCCCGTGTGGCGCCGCTGGCGCTCTCCGGCACTGCGGGCCACACGCCGAAAGCCGGTGGCGTGGCGACGCGGCAGCCGCCTTGCGTGATCGACGACGACACGCCCACACCAGCGCATGCGCGCTTCAAGGCCAGCCGCCTGGCGCGGGTGCTCCTAGCGGGCGCCGCCCTGTGGCTGCTGCCGATGGCGGCTGGCGCTGAGCCCCGACCAGCCCCGACCCAATGCTGTTCAGTTAAACCTAAGGAAGCTCGACTTCGACATTTGCCGCCAGTGCACTGCGCGCATTTTTGAAGAGTGCCAGAGCGTGCCGGGGTGAGGGTTCCCCGAGGGCCATTTCTGTGACTCTCCCACAGCCGGCTGCCCTCACCCCTTTGACAGGCTCAGGACAGGCCTAACCGTCTCACCAAGGGGGAGACAAAAAACAAATGCGAGCGCGAACACCTGAACAACTAAAAAATTTAAGAAGAAACCGGCTTTAAGCCCCTTAAATACGGCGTGAACAGCTATCAAAGTCATAGCGACTCACGCGACCGCCGCCACCTGCCGAAAGGTCAGGTTCACCCTCTGCGCCCCGAGCGCCGCATGCTCACCCTCCTTCAACGGCGCGACGCCATGAAACGCCAGCCGCGCAGGCCCGCCCCAGACCACGACGTCGCCGTGCTGCAGCGGCCAGCGCGTCGTTTTGTGCTGCCGCTCTGGACCGCCGAACAAAAACACGGCGGGCAGACCGAGCGACACCGACACGATGGGCCGACTGAAGTCGCCCGACTTTCCGCCTTCGTCTCGGTCCTGGTGCAGGCCCATGCGGGCGCCGGGCCGGTAGCTGTTGATCAGGCAGGCGTTGGGCGAGAAGCCGTCGAACCCGGCTTCGCGTGCCGCCTGCGTAGCCAGCGCCTGCAGGCAGTCGGGCATCGCCGGCCACGGGCGGCCGGTCAGCGGATCGGTGGCGCTGTAACGGTAGCCGCTCGGGTCCGACACCCAGCCCAGCGCGCCGCAGTTGCTCATCGCAACCGACATCGTGCGGCCACCGGGCACCTGCAGATGGCGCAGCGGCGCAGCCAGCAGGACCTGCTCGCCCGCCGGCATCAGCCCGGCGGCCGCGTCGAGTGTAAAACCGCGCAACAGCAGCGCGCCGGGCGCGAGCGGCACACGCGCTGTGGCCGGCTGCGGTGCGGCGTCGGCGTTGTCGTCGTCGTCGAACAGGTCCCGCGTCACCGGCGTACTCCGTCGTGCCTGGTGGTACTTGAACCGGCGGCTTTGCCGATGTCAAGCGGCCCTTCGTGCGTCATTTGCCGAGGCCTCTCCAGCGCCGCAGCAGCAGCGCGTTCAGCACCACGCTGACGCTGCTCAGCGCCATCGCCGCACCGGCCAGCACCGGGTTCAACAGGCCCAGCGCCGCCAGCGGAATGCCCACCAGGTTGTAAATAAACGCCCAGAACAGGTTCTGCCGGATCTTGGCGTAGGTGCGGCGCGAAATGTCGATCGCATCGGCCACCAGCGCCGGATTGCCGCGCATCAGCGTGATGCCGGCCGCCTGCATCGCCACGTCGGTGCCGGTGGCCATTGCGATGCCGACGTCGGCCGCAGCCAGCGCGGGCGCATCGTTGATGCCGTCGCCGACCATCGCCACCCGCGCGCCGCCGGCTTTCAGGCTGCCTACGATGGCGGCCTTGTCGCCGGGCAGCACCTGCGCATGCACCCGGGTTATGCCCAGGGTAGCGGCGACGGCTTGCGCACTGCCTTCGTTGTCGCCGCTGATCAGCACGGTTTGAATGCCCAGCGCCTGCAGCCGCGCAATCGCCGCAGGAGCGCTGCTTTTGAGGGTGTCGCCAAAGGCCAGCAGGCCAAGCAGCGTCGGCCGGTCGGTGTCGCTCACATCGGCCAGCCAGGAGACGGTGCGCCCGTCCGTCTCCAGCGCTGCAGCCCGACTGGCGAAGGGGCCAAGGTCCACCTGCAATTCCCGCATCAAGCGCGGGCTGCCCAGGCGCAGCGCCCGGCCTTCGACCAGCGCCGCCATGCCGCGCCCGGCGATGGCCCGCACGCCGGTGGCGGCCGGCACGGCAACGCCTTCTTGCTGCGCCAGCGTCGTCACGGCCCGGGCCAGCGGATGCTCGCTGCCGGCTTGAATCGCCGCGCTTTGCGCCAGCAGCGCGCCCCGCTCTATGCGGTGCGGCTCCAGCGCGACCAGCTCGGGCCGGCCCTCGGTCAGGGTGCCGGTCTTGTCGAAGGCCACCAGCGTCAGCGCGTGCGCCACTTCGAGCGCCTCGGCGTCCTTGATCAATATGCCGTGCCGCGCTGCAACGCCGGTGCCGGCCATGATGGCGGTCGGCGTTGCCAGCCCGAGCGCGCACGGGCAGGCAATCACCAGCACCGCGACCGCGTTCAGGATGGCGCTTTCCCACTGCCCGGTGCCCAGGCCCCAGCCCAGCAGCGTCAGCAGCGCCAGGCCCAGCACCACCGGCACAAACACCGCGCTGACCCGATCGACCAGCCGCTGGATTGGCGCCTTTTTGGCCTGCGCCGACTCGACCATGCGCACGATGCGCGCCAGCGTGGATTCAGCGCCGACGGCGGTGGTGCGCACCAGCAGCAGGCCTTCGGCATTGACCGCGCCGCCGGTCACCCGGTCGCCCACGTGTTTGTTCACCGGCAGACTTTCGCCGGTGATCAAGGACTCATCGACCTGGCTCGCGCCCTCGGTGATGTCGCCATCGACCCCAATGCGTTCGCCGGGCCGCACGACGATGACATCGCCGACCACTACCCGTGCAATCGGCACGTCTTCGTCCTGGCCAGCGACACGGCGTCGGGCGGTTTCGGGCCGCAGTGCATTCAGTGCGCGAATCGCCTCGGTGGTCTGCAGCTTGGCCCGCGCCTCCAGCCATTTGCCCAGCAGCACCAGCGTGATGACTATCGAAGCGGCTTCAAAGTACAGGTGGCCCATACTGCCCTGCGCGCCGCGCTGCAGCAGTTGATAGGCGCTCAGGCCGTAGGCTGCAGACGTGCCGATGGCCACCAGCAAGTCCATGTTGCCGGTCCCGGCACGCAGCGCCTTGTAGCCCGCTTTGTAAAACCGCGCGCCCAGCCAGAACTGCACCGGTGTTGCCAGCGCCAGTTGCAGCCAGCCGTTGGGCATCCAGTGCTCGCCGACCAGCAAACCCAGCATCGGCAGCGCCAGCGGCAGCGACAGCGCGCCAGCCAGCAAGATCGGCCAGACCTGCGTGCCGGGTTTGCTGCGGCCAAGTGCTGCGTTGCCGTCGTCCCCGCTGGCGCGGGCCTCGTACCCGGCCTTGTCGATGGCGGCAATCAGTTGCGGCTGCGTCACCGTCGCACCCGAAAGCGTGACGGTGGCTATCTCGGTGGCCAGATTGACTTCGGCCTTCAGCACGCCCGGCACCTGCAAAAGCGCTTTCTCGACCCGCAGCACGCAGGACGCGCAAGTCATGCCGGTGATCTTCAGCCGCAGCGTTTCTTCACCGACCGCGTAGCCGGCACGCTCGACCGCCGCCTTCAGCGCGCTCAAGCCGACATCCGGCCCGGCCTTCACGCTGACCTGCTCGGTCGCAAAGTTGACGCTCGCCTCCTGCACGCCGGGTACCGCAGCCAGCGCGCGCTCGACCCGCGCGACGCAGGACGCACAGGTCATGCCCTGGACCGGAAATTGCCATTCGGTCGGCTTGGGGGAGGCGGCCGGTGCGCCCGGAAGGGCGTGGTCGGCTAGCAGGGTAACGGTGGGGTTCATGGTGGGGCTCCGGGAGAGGCGGCCTGATCTGCAATCGCGGGACAATGGTCCGAGTCTGAACCTTGCTGCTGCGCCAGGGTCCGGCCGGTGCCGGCCTTACCCGCCGACGGCGCAGGGCCATTGCCGGCCGCCGGTTGAGCTTCATCGGGCTACAAGGTGCAGACTTGCGGCACGAGCCCGGGTTTTCAAGGGACTTTCTGCAGAACCCGCAGGGGCTTGCGCAGAGAGCCCAAGGCTTTCAATCTACTCAAGGAGCCGACACATGGAATTCAACATCCCCGCGATGAGCTGCGGCCACTGCGTGCGCGCCATTACCGAAGCCCTAAAGCAGACCGACCCAGAGGCTGGCGTCAGCGTGGACCTGCCGAACAAGCAGGTGACGGTTCAGACCACACTGCAACGGGGCGCGGTCGAGGCGGCGCTGAAAGAAGCCGGGTATCCGCCGCAGTGAGGCATTAAAATGGCCTTAAACCCAGCAAATACGGGCGCAAACAGCTATTAATTAGATAGCGGAAGGCCAGCCCCGCCCGCTCTTACTGCGTTTGCCCGAGACGGCCTCGGGCCGCAGCCCCGTCGATAGAATCGATTTTCTGTCGCTCGGGCTACGTGCCCCTCTCCCAACATGTCCGACCGCCTCGCCGTCCTTCCCCAATACCTGTTGCCCAAGCTGGCGCTAACGCTGTTTGCCGGCTTTGTCGCCGGTCATCAGCGCGGCTGGATCACCACCGAAATCGTTCGCCGCTTCGTCGCCAAATACGGCGTCAACATGGGCGAGGCGCTGGACAGCGACATCGCCAGCTACAAAAGCTTCAACGATTTTTTCACAAGGGCGCTCAAGCCCGGCGCGCGGCCGCTGGCGCAGGCCGATCTGATCTGCCCGGTCGATGGGGCGATCAGCCAGTTCGGCCGCATCGAAGGCGACCAGATTTTTCAGGCCAAAGGCCACCGCTATTCGACTACCGCGCTGGTCGGCGGCGACGCCGCGCTGGCCGCGCAATTTACCAACGGTAGGTTCGCGACGCTGTATCTGTCGCCCAAGGACTACCACCGCATTCACATGCCGGTCACTGGCCGTCTGCTGCGCATGATCCATGTGCCGGGCGAGCTGTTCTCGGTCAACCCGGTCACGGCGCGCGGCGTGCCAGGGCTGTTCGCACGCAATGAGCGGGTGGTGTGCGTGTTCGAGTCGCTGATAGGCGGTGTGCGACAGCCCTTCGTGCTGGTGCTGGTCGGCGCGACGATTGTCGGCAGCATGGCGACGGTCTGGCACGGCGTGGTCAATGCAGCGCAGCGGCGATTTGCGCGAGTGGCATTACACCGAAGCGACCAAACTGGTCGAGCTGAAGCAGGGCGACGAGATGGGGCGGTTTTTGCTGGGCTCTACCGTGGTGCTGCTGTTTCCGGAGCCGGCCTTGCGCTTCAACCCGGCTTGGGCGCCAGAGCGCGCCATCCGGCTGGGTGAGGCAATGGCCGATTACGGTTGACTGACGTCGGACGTCGGGAATCTGATCCGGCTTTGACAAGCGTCCTTTACCGGTCAGCCCCATTTTCAACAGACAAACTGTGAACAAGTGATTACACTGGCCGACGTACACGATCACGCGCATGCCCGAGTTTGATGAGTGGTTAGGTGGCATCAAAGACACGATGACGCGCATCCGCCTCGGCGTGCGGCTCGAGAAAGCCCAGCGCGGGCTGCTCGGCGACATCAAACCCGTTTGCGGCGGCGTGACCGAAATGCGTGAGGTCTTTGGCTCCGGCTGGCGCATCTATTACATAGAGCAAAACGGCGTGCGGATCGTGATGCTAGGCGGCGGCAACAAATCCACCCAGAGCAGCGACATGGTGGCGGCAATCGCGTTGGCCAAAACCCTTGAAGGAGAGTGACCAGGAGCAAGAAAATCAATGCGACCGAACTCCCGGAGTTCGATCTGGCAGAAATGCTCAACACCGAAGAAGACATCGCGGCCTACCTGACCATCGTTCTGGAAGGCGATGACATGAGCGAGCAGACGCATGCACTCGGTGTAGCTGCCCGCTCGCGTGGCATGACCAGCGTCGCTGCGCAGTCGGGTCTGACGCGGGAGGCGCTGTACAAGGCGCTGCGCCCCGATTCAAAGCCGCGTTTTGACACCATCAGCCGGGTCTGCAAAGCGCTCGGCGTGCGTTTGGTGGCGCAGCCGGTCTAACTGTGAAAAGCCTGGCTTGGCAGCCAGCCTTACATGCTTGGCGTCATGCGCTGGGTGGTTTACTACTCGGATGCCCAAGCCGGACCAGCAAAGCCAGAGCCGCAGCCGGCGCGCGCTCTTTCGCGCCGTTGATGAAATACACAAAGGCCTCACGCGGCCGGCTGCCGCTGCTCCAGGCCTGCGCGCCTTCGGCCCAGCGGTCGAGTTCGGCAGCCGCGTAGCCGGTGGCGATGCCGCTTTGGCAGCGCATCAGCCGCAGGTAGGCGAAGTCGCCTTCGGCGTCGGCAATCGACGGAAAATTCTCGCTGTCGGTGTACACGGTCACGCAGCGGTAGCGCCGGGCCAGCGCGAGGTAGTCGGGCGTGTCGAAGCTGGCATGCCGCACGTCCAGCACATGGCGTAGCGCGCAACCGCCGACCTCTGCAGGCAGCAGGCGCAAAAAGGCTTCAAAGTCTTCGGCATCGAACTGTTTGGTCGGCATGAACTGCCAGACGATGGGGCCAAGCTTGGGGCCGAGTTCGCTGAGGCCGCTGCCGACGAAACGCGCAATCGAATCCTCGGCCGTCGCCAGCAGCTAGCGGTTGGTCGCGTAGCGCGTGGCCTTTAACGAGAAGAAGAATTCATCGGGCGTCTGGTCCCTCCATTTCTCGAACGTCGCCGGCGTGAAGCTGCTGTAGTAGGTGCCGTTGACCTCGATCGCGTTGAACTGCCGGCTGGCAAAGGCCAGCTCCTGCGCATGCGGCAGGCCGTCGGGATAGAAGGTTTTGCGCCACGGCGCGAAGGCCCAGCCGCCAACCCCGACACGAATCGTTGGCCTGGCCGCAGGCGCGGCGCGCTTGTTGGTTTGTGCCCTGATGGCCGTCATGTGGTCCTCGCAGTCGTTGCGGCGCGCCCCGCGTGATCAGGAACTGCCAGCCGACGCTACTATTTTCGTAGCTGCTAACGTAGTTAAAACGTCGCTTGCGGCACGATTTGACCTGAATACTTGCCGGGCAGCAGCACGGCGACGACAACCGGGGTCGCTGTTGCAGGTTTTACCCGCGCTGCCTTCGGCCGGACGCAGTGCAGCGCACAATGTTTGCTGGATCTCAAGCGACCGCACCAACGATGACACGACGCACCGACTCTACGACCTGGCGGTTTGGGCTGGCGGCCTGCGCGCTGGCCTGGGCACTGGCCTTGGGTTTTACGCCCGCGCTGCAGGCGGCGCCCGGCGCCAAAACCTACACCGTGCCGCTGGCGCAGATGCAGCAGGGGGTGGACAAGAAATTCCCGGTGCGAAAACGGCTGGCCGACATCATCGACATTCAGGTGCAGAGCCCGCGCCTTTCGCTTTTGCCAGCGCGCAACCGGCTCGGCACCGACCTGGACATGGCGGTGTTCGAGCGCGTCGGCGGCCGCAGTTACAGCGGCCTGCTGTCGCTGGACTACGGCCTGCGCTTCGAGCGCAGCGACAACTCGGTGCGCATGACCGATGTGCGCGTCAGCGGCGTGCGCCTGGCCGACGTACCCGAGCCCTACAACAGCCTGATTGCGCAGACGCTTCCCCGGCTGGCCGAGCAGCTGCTGGCCGACTACGCGGTGCACACCGTCAGCGAGCAGGAGATAGGTCTGGCGAGCAGCCTGGGCTTCGAGCCCGGCGCGCTGAAAATCACTCCAACCGGCCTGCGGGTGACGCTCGAGCCGGTGCTGTTCAAAGCCGCACCCTGAAGGCGTTGGTCAAACACAGCAACCAGCGCATTCATCGAACGCATTTAACGACCGCCTTCATCGAACGCATTGATCGACCGCCTTCAACGCACGCCTTTGTGCCGCTTTTTCTGGAGACCATCATGACCGCACGCCAACCCGTTTTTCCATTCGACACTGCCCGCGCACTGGAGCAGATCGCAGGGCAATGGGACCGGGACATCGTCCGGCAACTGACCGACTACATCGCGATACCGGCCAAGTCGCCGACTTTTGATGCCGACTGGCAGGCGCATGGGCACATCGAGCGGGTGATGCGCAATGCCGCCGCATGGGTCGAGGCGCAGCGGGTGGAAGGCCTGACGCTGGAAGTCGTGCGGCTTGAGGGGCGCACGCCAGTGCTGTTTTTCGAGGTGCCGGCGTCGGCGGGGAACCAGACCTTCAGCGCGAACGCCCCGGAGGGACGCCGTGGCATCTCCCCAATCCAGCCGGGGCCGCGGGGCTGGCTTTGCCAGACCGCAGGCGCAGCGGCCCCCTCGGGGGGCAGCGAACCACACGAAGTGGGGAGCGTGGGGGCCACCATCCTGATGTACGGCCACCTCGACAAGCAACCTGAATTCACCGGCTGGCGCAGCGACCTGAGTCCGTGGCAGGCGAAGTACGAAGACGGCAAGCTCTACGGCCGGGGCGGTGCCGACGACGGGTATGCGGTCTATGCCAGCATCGCGGCGATTCAGGCGCTCAAAAGCCAGGGCTCGCCGCATTCGCGCATCGTCGGTCTGATCGAAACCTGCGAGGAAAGCGGCTCCTACGACCTGCTGCCGTACATCGATGCGCTGAAGGCCCGGCTCGGTGATGTCGCTTTGGTGGTCTGCCTCGATTCGGGCGCGGGCAACTACGACCAGCTGTGGCTGACCACCAGTTTGCGCGGCAATGCGGCCGGCACGCTGAAGGTCGAGATCCTGACCGAAGGCGTGCATTCGGGCGACGCCAGCGGACTGGTCCCCGACAGCTTTCGCATCCTGCGTCATGTGCTGGACCGGCTGGAGGACAGCGCCACCGGCCGCCTGCTGCCGGCCAGCTTTCATTGCGAGATTCCGGGCGACCGGCTGGCCCAGGCTGAGGCCACCGCAAAGATTCTGGGAGACGAGATTTACAAGCGCTTTCCGTGGGCCCATTACGACTGCGAGGGCTCCGGCCGCGTGGCACTGCCAACCACCACCGATCCGGTCGAGGCGCTGCTCAACCGTACCTGGCGGCCAACCCTCAGCGTCACCGGGGCCGAAGGCTTTCCGGCGCTGAAAGACGCCGGCAACGTCTTGCGGCCCTACACCGCGTTCAAGCTGTCGCTGCGCTTTCCGCCGCTGGTCGATGCCGCTGCCGCCGTGCAGGAACTCAAGCGCTTGCTTGAAGACAACGCGCCCTATCAGGCCAAAGTTACCTTCGACGGCCACGGCAGCGCCACCGGCTGGAACGCGCCGGCCACCGTGCCGTGGTTCGAGCAAGCCCTGGACGCCGCGTCCCAAAGCTTTTTCGGCGCGCCCTGCGGCACCATAGGCCAGGGCGGCACGATCCCGCTGATGAACCTGCTCAGCAAAGGCTTCCCGAAAGCGCAGTTGATGGTCTGTGGCGTGCTCGGCCCGAAAAGCAATGCGCACGGACCAAACGAATTCCTGCATGTGCCCTATGCCAAAAAACTGACGGCGGCGGTGGCCCAGGTGATGGCCCGGATGCCCGGTTGACGCGCTGAGGCCACCCGCACGCGAGGAGGGTCCGCCGATGATGCTGCCGTTCACCGCGCGCGACGGTGAAAACCTCGCGCTCTACGAATGGCCGCTCGGGGATGCTGACGAAGCCAGCGACCTTCTGCAGGGGCACCAAGCCAGGCCCATTCGGGGTCTGGTGCTGATGGTCCACGGCCTTGGCGAGCACGCGCTGCTCTACCAGCAGGTTGCCGCCGCGTTGATGGGCTGGGGCTTCACGGTGCGGGCCTACGACCAGCGTGGCCACGGGCGTTCAGGTGGCGCGCCCGGGCTCGTGCCCACCGACAACGCCCTGCTCGACGACTTGGCCGAAATCGTCGGCGACGCCCGGCTGCGGTGTCGGCGCCAGTCCGAAGTCGACGCGGACGCGGACGCCCCCAAGCCGCGCCATGAACGTCTGCCGCTGATTCTGCTGGGCCACAGCCTGGGCGGCTTGCTCGCTGCCCGCTTCGTCGCGCTGAACCCTGGTGCGGTGGACGGCCTGGTGCTGTCTTCGCCAGCCTTCGACCTGGGCTTGGGCGTATGGCGAAAACTGCTGCTGGCGCTGCTGCCCGGCTTGGCACCAGACCTGACCATAGGCAATGGTCTGGACCCCCGCGACCTGTGCCGCGACCCGCAGGTGGTGGCGCGCTACCGGGCTGACCCGCTGGTTCACGGCAAGCTGTCGCCGCGCCTGGCCCGCTTCATGGTCCAGGCCGGCCGCGACACGCTGGCGGCGGCGCCCCGCTGGGTTACGCCGACCCTGCTGATGTATGCCGGCGCCGACCGCATCGTCAGCCCGGCGGGCAGCGACGCCTTTGCCCGCAGTGCGGCCCTGTCACCTGGCGTCAAGCCCGGCACGCTGACGGTGCGCTGCTTCAGCGGCTTCCATCACGAGCTTTTCAACGAGCCGGAGGCCGACCTGGTGTTTTCGCAGCTGAGGCAGTGGCTGGATGAAAAAACTCAAGCCAGAAATGTCAAAAGCCCAATAAAAACGGGCGTGAGCAGCTACTGAAATTATAGCGACTGGCGGTGCGTCCGGCGCTCCGGCCAGAGCAGCGCGGCCGCCGTCAGCGCCAGCCCGACCAGCTGTTGATCGCGATGAAGGTGACGTTGTTGGTCAAAAACAGACCCTGGCACAGCGCCAGCAGCCACCGGTTGCGCTGCATGCCGGTGGCGGGTGTCGTCACAGCCCGGTCGCCGGTTCGCCTGGGCAGGTCGCCCGGCCCGGCAGCGTCAGCAGCGCCAGCGCGGCCAGTGGCGCGGTGTCGGCGCGCAACACCCGCGGCCCGAGCGTCACACGGGCAAAACCCTGGGCCAGCGCGGCGGCTTCTTCCTCAGGGCTCAGGCCGCCTTCGGGCCCGCTGAGAAAGGTCACAGCACCCACGGCCGGCACAGCGTCGGCCAGCGGTCGGCTGGTGGCCTGCAGCGACAGCAGCAACCGGGCTTGATGCAGCCCTGCGTCATCGTCCGGCTTGGCAAGCTGGCGCAGCCAGTCGGTCAGGCTGAGCGGCGGATGGACCAGAGGCACGCAGCTGCGGCCGCTTTGTTCGCAGGCCGCGCTGGCGACGCTGGCCCAGTGGGCGCGCTTTTTGTCGGCGCGCTCGCCAGCCAGGCGCAGCACGCTGCGCGCACTCATCAGC
>JAJAYS010000298.1 GCA_026786065.1 Polaromonas sp. | reverse complement strand
GTGCGGCCCCGCCGATGAATAGGCGTCCGCGAGAATGTCTTGCCGGTCGGCGGTTTTTGGAGAAATCAATCGTCTTGTTTTCAAAAATGGCGATCAGCTTGGTCAGCCGCTCGTCCATTTCCTTGCCGATGCCCAGCCTGGTGGGATCGTTGAAGTCCGGCAGGTCTGACAGCTTGTTGGCATCGGCCAGCACGGCAATGATCTTTTTGTTGATCTGTTCGCCGATGTCGCTTGTACCCTTGAGCGCCACCATGTCGGCAAAGCTGGCGCCTTTGGGAATGGTGATGGGGCGAAGGGCTGGCCGGCGTATTTTTCGCTGACGTATTGGATGAAAAGCAGCACAAGAACGTAGTCTTGGTACTGGCTTGCGTCCATGCCGCCGCGCAGCTCGTCGCAGCCAGATCAAAGGGATGAATCCAGTTCGGATTTTTTGAGTGCCACGTACGCCAGGGAAAGGTAGGGCGGGAGGCGCCCATTCTGACTGCGAAATCGTGCGGCCCGCCCCAACCAGCATGACAAAATCCAGCGATGTTTCGATTTATAACTCTGCTCATATGAGCGATCTGCCCCCCGTTACTTCGGCATTGCGGCCCACTTCCCGGCCGCGTCTCGGCATCAAGTTTTTGCTGGCGCACCCGGCGCATTTCATTGCACTCGGCTGCGGCAGCGGGCTGAGCCCGATCGCACCCGGCACCGTCGGCACCTTATGGGCCTGGCTGGTGTTTACGCTGCTGCAAAACGCCCTGACGACTCAGGGCTTTGCTCTGCTGGTTGCCGCTTCGCTGGCGGTCGGCTGGTGGGCCTGCAGCGTCACCGCGCGCCACATGCTTTTGGCCGACCCCGGCAACATCGTCTGGGACGAGGTCGTCGCCTTCTGGCTGGTGTTGTGGCTGATTGCCCCGGTCGGCTTCTGGGGCCAGTTTGCCGCCTTTGTGCTGTTCCGCTTTTTCGACGCCGTCAAGCCGGGCCCGGTGGGTTGGGCTGACCGTCAATTCAAGGGCTTTGGCTGGCGCGGCAGTTTCGGCATCTTGTTTGACGACCTGGTGGCGGCCTTTTGCACGCTGCTCGTCATTGCCTTGTGGCGCACGCTGTGAGCCCGCAGTCGCTATCATATTCAGAGCTTAATACGCCCGTATTGATTGGGCTTTTGGCCGATTTGATGCTGAAAAAAGCCTGGATGCTGGCCACCGCCGAAAGCTGCACCGGCGGGCTGATTGCGGCGGCCTGCACCGATCTGGCCGGGTCGAGCAACTGGTTCGAGCGCGGTTTCGTCAGCTATTCGAATGCTGCCAAAACCGGACTGCTCGGCGTCGCTGCGGCCAGCATCGAACTGCACGGCGCGGTCAGCGAGCCGGTGGCCCGGGCGATGGCCGCCGGCGCGCTGGCGTACTCCGCCGCCCAGGTGTCGGTCGCCGTCACCGGGGTTGCCGGGCCGGGCGGCGGGACGGTTGAGAAGCCGGTCGGGCTGGTGTGGTTCGGCTTTGGCCTGGCCGGCGGCGTGCAGACCGAGATGCGCCGCTTCGACGGCGACCGCAGCGCGGTGCGCGCCGCCACCGTGCACCACGCACTGGCCCGACTGCTCCAGTTGCTGCAGGCCGCCGCCTGACGGGCCGTATTGCAAGACGCCACTGTCTTCGCCCAGCGCGGCCATCGCCGCAGCATCGCTGCAGCATCGCAAGCAGTCCGCATCGTGCCGGCCTGCTCCCCCAAGCCGGTGCCGCACTGCGTCAGCGCCCGACGAAGCGCGGATTGCGCTTTTCGGCAAAGGCGCGCACGCCCTCGGCATAGTCGGCGCTGGCATTGGCCGCATCGATCACGGTTTGCGCCTCGGCCGACTGGCGCTCGCCGGGATGCTGCAAAAAACCGTGCACCGTGCGCTTGACGGCCGCCAGCGTCAGCGGCGCGTTGTCGGCAATTGCATCGGTCAGTTCGCCGACGGCCTCGCCCAGCCGGGCTGCCGGCACGACCCGGCTGACGAAACCCATGCGCAGCGCCTCGGCCGCATCGAAGACGCGGGCGGAGTAAAAAATGTCGTAGGTGTTCTGCACGCCGATCAGATCGACGAAACGGCGCAGGCCCGCCTGGTCGTAACCCAGGCCGAGCCGGCCTGCGGGCATGCGAAAACGCGCGTCGTCGGCGCAGATGCGGATGTCGCAACCGGCCGCCAGACCGAGCCCGCCGCCAAAGCAAATTCCCCGGATCTGCGCGATCACTGGTTTGCTGGCGCGCGCCGGCGCGTGGTAGGCCGCATCGACCGCCAGCACATAGCGCTGCTGCGCCAGGGCATCGCTGCGCTCGGACTCGAACTGGGAGATGTCGGCGCCCGAAACAAACGCCCGGTCGCCGTCGCCGCTGAGCACGATGACGCGAACCTGCGGATCGGCATCGAGCCCGGCAATGCAGCCGGGCAACGCGTCCCACATCTGCACCGTCATGGCGTTGAGCTTGTCGGGGTTGCTCAATACCACCCGCCCGACCGCACCGTCTCGACTAACCTTCATGCTGGCCATCGCACTGCTCCTAATTGATGTCTGCCGGGTACCGCTACCTCACAGCAATCAGTGCGCCGGCCTTTCGGCCAATTCCTCGATGGCGCATTCCAGCCAGTTGGCCGGCGGCGCAGGCTCCTGAACACCGGGTGCCGCCGCTTCAATGGTCCAGACTCCGGCCACCTGGTGCGCCAGCACCGGCTGGTTCCACCACAGCAGCCAGGCCAGCCAGCCGGTAGCCGCCGGCAGCAGCGTGTCGCCGGGCGCAGCGTCGAGCAGCGCAGTCAGCGGAGCCGACGAAGGCAAACGCACCTGCAGCGTCCCGGCTGCGCCTTGGGTTGCTGGGGCGGCGCCTTGCGTGGCCCCGGCCAACAGCGCAAACGCCCGCTCTGACGTGCGGTCACTGCCAAACTCGGCCTGCCAGCGGCGCAGTGCGCTGACCAGCGCCACACCCCGCCGCGCCTCGGCCTGCAGCAGGCTGGCATGGTCCCACTGGTCCCACGGAATGGGGACAAATTTGCAGCCCGCCGCCAGCGCCGCACGCGCAAAGCGCTGTAGCGCGTCATTGGAATCACCGGCCGCGTGCGCCGCGCCCAGCACAACCAGACTGGCCAGGCGACTGCCCAGCAAACCCTGTTGCTGCACCATCAGCTTCTGCCCCAGCAGATGGTCACGCTCGGTGCGCAGTTCGGCCAGCTCCAGCGCGTTGCGCAGGTCGGCATGCAGGCTGCCCAGTTCCCAGGGCTTGGTGATGTAGCGGTAAATCTCGCCGCTGTTGATGGCCTCTATGGCTTCGCCAAGCTCCGAATACGCGGTGGTCAGCATGCGGACGATCTGCGGATGAAACTCGCGCGCAAAGCGCAGCAGCTCGTTGCCGTAGGCCCCCGGCATGCGCTGGTCGGTGACCAGCACAGCGATTTCGCCGCCGCGCTCGCGCAGCACCGCCTTGCCCTCTTCAACTGACCCGGCAGTAATCACCGGCGCGAGCGGGCTGACCAGACGCTCGAAATATTTGAGCGCCATAGGTTCGTCATCGACGTACAAAATTTTGTCCGGGCTCATGGCGCAGTACTTTCCAGTGGTTCTTCAGGTTTGAACGAGAGGGTGACGCTGGCCCCCTGGCCAGGCTCGGAGCGTATGTCGATGGTGCCGAACATGGACTGAAGCACCCGCCGGCAAAACACCAGCCCCATGCCGCTGCCGCCGCCCTCCGAGCGTGTCGTGACCGGCTCACGGGTCAACCGCGCCAGAATTTCGGGCGCGATGCCCGGTCCGTTGTCGGTGAAGCGAATGCTCGCCCAGGGCACGCTGGAACCGGCCGCAGCGCCGGTGTCGAGGGGGCGCTCCAGCACGATTTGCAGACACGGCTGCTCGGTGCCGCGCAGCGCGAATAGCGCGTTTTTCGTCAGCGTACACAGCACCAGATAAAGCAGGTCGCGCTGGCCCGGCAGGTCGAAATCGCCCCGCAGCTCAACGCGCACCCAGCCGCGCTCGTCGCCCTCGAACGGGTACTCGTTCATCAGCGCATCGACCAGGCGACTGGCGGGCAGCGCGTTGCTCGCCCGGCCCGGAAAGGCCTCGCGGGCAGACTGCACGAAGGTGGCGATCAGCGACTGTGCGTACTGCGTGCGACGCCCGGCCGCCTCGAGCATGGTGAAATTGTCACTGCGGCGCTTCGCACTGTTGTCCGCTGCGTCCGGCAGCGCGTCGGCGCCACGCGGCAGGGTGCGGCTTTTCAGCTCGTCAATGTAGCCCAGCACCGTCGCCAGCGGCGTGTTCAGCTCATGGGCCAAAAAGCCCAGCGTTTCGCGCATGGCCGCGGCGCGGTCGTGGCGTTGCGTGCGCTCCAGATCGCGTTGCCGGAAGACCTCGAGCGCTTCGCGCAGGGCGGCGCGCATCGGCATTTCATCGAACGGCTTCTCCAGAATCCGCAGCACCCGGCCTTCGTTGATGGCGGCCAGCGCGACGTCCTTGTCGGCATAGGCGGTGGCCAGCAGCCGCACCACTGGTCGATGCGCGCGCTGGGCTTCGCGAAGCAGATCCAGGCCGTCGCGTCGGGGCATGCGGTAGTCGGTGATCAGCACCGCAATGTCGCCACTTTGCGCGGCCAGTATCGCTAGGGCTTCATCAACACCACCGGCGGTGACGATGGAAAACTGGTTCGCAAAAAGCCGCGCAAACCACTTGCAGGCTTGCGGCTCGTCATCGACGAAGAGGACGGTGCAGGCCCCCTCCGAAGTTGTC
Organism: Polaromonas sp.; assembly: GCA_026786065.1. Taxonomy (GTDB): domain Bacteria; phylum Pseudomonadota; class Gammaproteobacteria; order Burkholderiales; family Burkholderiaceae_C; genus Polaromonas. The sequence goes on along the minus strand of JAJAYS010000298.1, from coordinate 10,412 downwards.
GCAGCACGGGTTTTGCTTTGCATGCCTCAGCCTTGCGGTACTGCGAGATCGAAAGAAAACTCGGTCCAGGCGCCGAATTCACTGGTGGCGGCGAGCAGCCCACCGTGGCGCTGGATGACGCCATAGCTCACACTCAGTCCAAGGCCCAGGCCGGCGCCAACGTCGCGCGTGGTGAAGAAAGGCTCAAGCACCCGGCCGATGTGTTCGGGCGCAATACCGGTGCCGTTGTCGCGCACCCCCAGCCTGAAGCGGTCGTCATGCCTTGCACCGGAAATCGAAATCGTCGGCTGCGCTGGCGCCGCCTTGACCAGCGCCAGCGCGGCGTTGCTGAAAAGATTGATCAGCACCCCGATGATGGCCGGCTCATCGCCCAGCACATGGGTATCACGGGTCAGGGTCACCTCGGTCCGGATGTTCTTGAGCTCGAAGCTGGTCAGCCGCAAGGCCGACTGGATTGATTTCTCCAACAGAAAAATCCGCTGCGTATCGACGCCCGGCTTTTGGTAGGCAAATATCTTGAGGTCGGACACGATGCTCTGGATGCGCTGCATGCCCTCGCGCGCATCGGTCAGGCTTTCCTTGAGGTCCGCACTCTGCGCCGCGGCCTTGTCCATCAGCGCCATGTTGATTGCCATGAGGCTGTAATTGACGGGGTTGTTCACTTCGTGCAGGAGACCCGCCGCCAGCGTGCCAAGCGCCGCCATTTTTTCACGCTGGATGAGTTGGCCTTTGACGTCTGCCAGGGCGGCGTTGACCTTCTGCAGAATTTCGTTTTTTTCACTGACCTCATGCTGCAGCGAGAACAGTCGCAAGCGAGCCCGTTCGTTAAACCAAGTGCAGACTGCACTCGCGAACGCAGAAAACAGTATGAAAAGCGATTTACCTGCAACCGCCTGAGAGTCGCTAAAGCCGTCGGGATGAAACCAGCAGGCTGCAAGATAGGTCAATACCGTCAGCAATCCGAATCCGATTCCTTCGAAAAACGTGATGGGCAGGATGATGCCTACCGCATAAAGCGCGAGATGCAGACCGACAAAGTAGATCGAATTGGCGCCATCCGATACAGCGATCATCACGCCGATCATCACCTGCGGAAGTGCCAGCCACAGCATGGTCAGAAGGCGAACGTAGTGGCGGCCCGGCGCAGTAAAAAGCGCAGCAAACACCAAGCCACTCAACAAGATTGTCACCAGCCGGTATATGGAAAACTCGACGATTCTTTCCGGATAAATGGTGTAGTCCAGCCCAAGCCCGGCAAAGACCAGTGCAATAGACGTCAGGCACCCTACCCGGCTGTATGCGACGCGAAAATCGGTGAGATTGGCGTGGTAATGAGCAGTGCTTTCGGTCAATCGGCAGGTCCTCCGATCGCTGAGTTCTGCGATATCGCAAATTCCGCGAAGACATTGACCCCTGTCGCGTCGGTGTAGAGGCGTGTCCCGGTCCGAGCTGGCGGCAGAACCGACTCGAGCTGGCGCTCGTCCCGATAAATCAAATGCCATTCAAGCAAATGCTCCATACCATTGCGTTCGGGATTGCTGGAGTGAACATTCGTCACCAGAATGTGTCCATCTATGCGGCTTCGCAAGACGAAATACTGAATCAGGCGCGTACAAACCTTGTCAGAGAGATAGTCGAAAAGGCCGGCGCAGTAAACGAAGTCAGAGCGCTCCTGGTTTGCGTCGGAATCCTTGCGTACGGCACGCTTGAGTAAGTCGTGGACCGACTCATGCACGAAGTTCACCTGGACCTTCTTTCCATGCTCCCGTGCAACATCTTCTATGCACTTTCGGGTGTAATCGAGCGTCTCCTGGCTAAAGTCAACAAGGGTGAACGACAACCGCTGCGGGTCGGGACACGTCTCGATGAATCGCTGAATCTCCACAGCCGGCCCGCATCCGACGTTGAGGATGTTGACCTGCCTCTGTTCGCTTTCAGCAAGAGCTGCGGCGCGATTCAGAAAGTCCACCAAAAGCTGGATTCGATTTCTGTGCGCCTCGGCCACAGCCGACTTCAGAAACATGGTGTTGACGATCTGGAAATAGGTATTCGGACCCTGCCGCGGATCAGCCAGAATCTGATTGACCATTTCGTAGTCGCCCGCGTAGCCAAGCGGTTTGGCAAAGGTTCGGTAAACAAACGGCGCGCGAAGCAGCAGTGGATGAAGCGCCGATTGCGCGAAATTTCGGTGCGCGACCGACTCTTCGGCGGTTACTTTTCCGGCTTCGTCTTCAATCCAGACAAGGTAGTCCTTGCCCTTTTTCATCAGCGGGACCGCCAGCTCCATGAAGACGTCACTTCGAATACGGCCATCAGGATCCCTGGGCAGCGCGTGCGACATTTCAGCCTGATCCGCCCATCGGGACGTTTCCGCAAGAAAGGACCGCATCTCGCTGACGATGACCTGGTAGCTGCGTCCAATGCGAAAGCGCTCCTGCCATTCATCAACAAAACGCTGCGCTTCTTCGGCGACGCGCGAAAGGTCTCCCCGCGAGACGTTCAAATCGGTCCACTCGTCCACCAGTACCACCGACACCACCGCCATCAAACCGGTGTTCAGCAAGCTGGTAACCACCGCCTTGCCCTTGTAAATACTCTTGTCCCCAGACCGGATCGTCAGATCGCTCAGCACCTCGCTGACCTGGACGATCGAATAGGGGTTGTAAATTTCCATCACCAGCGAGCGGCGCTGGACATTGGTCAGCGTGCCGCGAACGGACTCGTGCTGGCTGTTGCGAAACGTGATGACAGGGTCGATGGGGCGGATTGGGTGCACGATGTCAAACGTCTCGAATGGTCTGGGCGCGAGGCGCCGGAGCAAGCGCGTCGGTCGCGAGGAAGGTCAATTGTGTCATCGAAGCCGGCTGAAAAATAATGCCACCTTCGCCTTACATCGATCGCTTCGCGCCTTCGCTTACGGCCACGAAATCACGCCTTTGGCGTATCCTGCTTTTCCCCGCTCTCCCCTGCACGACGCTGCCCGGACTTACCGACAGGAGTCGCACATGAACCCACCAGACGACTGGTTCGAAGGTTTTGAACTGCACCGTTTCGAGGTCAACGGCGCGTCGATCAACGCGCGGATTTCGAGACAGGTGCTGGGCGTACCGCCCCGGCGCGCTTTGCTTTTGCTGCACGGTTTTCCCCAATCGCACGCCATGTGGCAGCGCGTGGCCGGACTGCTGGCCGATTATTATTTTCTGGTCATGCCCGACCTGCGCGGTTACGGCGATTCATCCAAAACCCCCGGCCTGCCCGACCACAGCAATTACAGCAAACGCAACATGGCGCACGACATGGTGCTGGTGATGGACCAGCTCGGCATAGCCCGTTTTTCGGTCTGCGGCCACGATCGCGGCGCGCGGGTCGCGCACCGGCTGGCGCTGGATGCTCCAGGCCGCGTCGAGCGGCTCTGCGTTATCGACGTCGCGCCGACGCTGGACATGTACGACGGCGCCGGCCTGAGCGAGCCCTACATGGCTTTTGCCCGCGTCTACTACCACTGGTTTCACATGCTGCAGCCGGCGCCGCTGCCGGAGATCATGATGGGCGCCCACCACCCCGAAACGGCACGCGCTTACCTGCATGCCAAGCTCGGCGCCTGGGGCAGCGCCGGGCTCGGCTACATCGAACCCTGGGCGCTGGCTGAATACGAACGCTGCTTTTGCAATGCCGAGGCCCTGCATTCGGCCTGCGAAGACTACCGCGCCAGCGCCGGCATCGACCTGGAGCACGACCGCGCCAGCCGCGCTCGCGGGCAGAAGGTGGCCTGCGACATGCTGGCGCTGTGGGGTGAGCGCGGCGTGGTGAATCGCCTCTTCAAGCCGCTCGAACTCTGGCAGGCGCAGTGCAGCGGCCGGGTGACGGGGCAAGTGCTGCCAGCCGAGCATTTCATTCCGGAAGAACTGCCGCATGAGACGGCGCAGCAGTTACACGGGTTCTTCGGCTGAACCGGCGTCAGATCGCTTTCGCCCTTTTCCAAACTGTGACCGCCAGCCGCGCCGCAGGAGCCTGGCAGGCAAGCCTTGTAAAGCCTCCAGCCGTCAGCCGGCGCCGTGGCACTTCTTGTATTTTTTGCCGCTGCCGCACGGGCAGGGGTCGTTGCGACCCGGCGCGGCCGGCTTGCGCACCGTCTCGACGCGCGGGCCGATGGACCGCCATACATCACGCAACTCGTACACCGCCCAGATGGCATCGCCGAAGGCATTCAGCCGGGCCCGGCTGACGCTCGGTGGGCCGTCTTCCACAAATGGCGAAACCTCGGCTTCGCTGTCGTCGTCCTCTGTCAGTGCGACGATGGCAATGAGTGCAGCGTTCAGTGCCTCGGTGGCCTCCCGGTCCCGCGGCGGCACCCATTCCTCGGGCCAGTTCTCGACGGCGTACATGAAGCCCAGCGCCCAGACCTGCGCAAAGGCGGGCAACGTGTCGCTCCCCAGTTCGCGTTCGAAATCGGCCCGTTCTTCTGCAGCCATCTCGGCGACCATGCTGCGCATGTCCAGCACTTCGGGGGCGTAGCAGCGCTCGTCTTCGTGCGACTCCACATCGGCGTCGAGTGCGTCACGAACTTCATTCCAGCGGCGGCGCCACAGCCTGACAAAGCGGGCTTGCTGATTGACGCTGCCAAAGGGTGCGGCGCTGGACAGCGGCTGGGCGTCGGGCGCGATGGCGTCGGGCTCCAGGCCGGCGGGCGCCGGTTCGTCGGGCGCGCCGAGCAGCACCGGCAGGTATTCGGCCTCATCGATAGGGCGGCGCGAGCAGATCAGCGCAGCCATGAAGCCGTCGCAAAACTCCCACTGCGGGGTTTCGTCGTCCCGGCTGCGCAGCTCGTCGAGGATCGTGTCCAGCTCGTTCAGATCGTCAATCGCCAGCGCGGGCGGATTGGCTGGGGCGGCAGGCGGGGAGGATGGGGGCATGGGGCGAGAGATCGACGCGGCGCAGGCGAAGGCGGCCACGATCAGTGTAGCCGTCGGGTACCCGAGGGCAGCCGCTCCGCGCACCGACAAACCAGTCACCCCAAGGGTCCCAAGGCGCGCAAGGTCGGTCGGGACGCGTACGCGGGCCCTAAACTGCCGGAGAGCTTTCGGCCGCCGCGCGCAGGCGCTGCAGTGAAGCCTCATCGCTATTTTTTTAATAGCTGCTCACGCCCGTAAACGTTCGCTACCAGCCGATTTTTTCTTGAATCTTCAGCGCTACGCACTGCGCCAGAAAGGCTTCCGGTATGTCCCTTTTCGATGCTCAGGCGCTGCAACCCGGCGTGGCCCGCCGTGAAGTCTTCGGCTGGGCGATGTACGACTTCGCCAACTCGGGCTACACCACCGTCGTGCTGACGGCGGTATTCAATGTGTACTTCATCGGCGTGGTGGCCCAGGGCGCGGGCTGGGGCACGCTGGCCTGGACGCTGGCGTTGTCGGCGTCCAATCTGCTGGTACTGCTGCTGATGCCGGCCATAGGCGCCTGGGCCGACGCGCATGCAGCCAAGCGGCGCCTGCTGATGCTGGCGACAGCGGGCTGCGTGTTGGCGACGGCGGCCCTGGCGCTGGCCGGGCCGGGGGCGCTGGTGCTGGCCGTGGCGGCCATCGTGCTGTCGAACTTTTTCTATTCGGTCGGTGAGTCCATCACGGCGGCTTTCCTGCCAGAACTGGCGCGCCACGAAGCGATGGGCAAGGTGTCCGGCTGGGGCTGGAGCTTTGGGTACTTCGGCGGCATGCTGTCGCTGGGCCTTTGCCTGGCCTATGTGCTGAGTGCGCAAGGCCGGGGGGAGGCTGCAACGCAGTTCGTGCCGGTCGCGATGCTGATCACGGCAGCCGTCTATGGTCTGGCGGCTTGCGTGACCTTTGCCTTGCTGAAGGAGCGCGCCACACCGCGGGTAGCTGCGCCGCAAGCGGCGCGCTCGGGCTGGGCGCCACTGTTGGCGAGCTGGCGCCAGGCGCAGCCCTACACCGACTTCAAGCGCCTGCTGCTGTGCGCGGTGTTCTACCAGGCCGGCATTGCGGTGGTGATTGCGCTGGCGGCGGTGTACGCCGACCAGGTGATGAAGTTCTCACAGGGCGAAACGATGGCGCTGGTTTTCACCGTCAACATCGCCGCCGCTGTGGGGGCGTTTGCGTTCGGCTACTGGCAGGACCGCCTCGGCCACCAGCGCGCGCTGACGCTCACGCTGCTGGTGTGGATTGCAATGGTGCTGCTGGCCGCCCTCGGCACCACGCGCGGCACGTTCTGGCTGGCGGCTACGCTGGCTGGCCTGGCGATGGGCTCGTCGCAAAGCGGTGGCCGCGCGATGGCCGGCACGCTCATTCCGGCGGCACGGCTGGCCGAATTTTTCGGTCTGTGGACCTTTGCCGTGCGGCTGGCCGCGATCATCGGCCCCATCACCTACGGCCTGGTGACCTGGCTCACCGACAACAACCACCGGCTGGCGATTCTGGGCACCGGCAGTTTCTTCGTGATCGGGCTTGTGTTGCTGTGGCGCGTGGACATGGCACGCGGCACGGCGGCGGGTTTACAGCTTGGCGGCAAACCATCCGCTATGATTTAAATAGCTGCTTGCGCCCGTATTAATTGGAGTAAAAGCCTTTTTTATTGAAATGTCAATTTCTCAGCTTCATCGCCCTCACCCTAACCGTCTGCCGCCAGCGGGAGAGGGAACAAGCACCAACCCCGTCCTGGCACGAAAAGGGAACCGGCACTGACCCTTCATCCGCTAACCGGACAGGGAACAAGAAAAGAACAAGCCTGTCACGCCTTTGGCGCTTGCAGCCCTGCCAACAGCTCCACCAAGTCTTCAAACTTCACCGGCTTGACCAGGTGGTGATCAAACCCGGCTTCCCGGGACTTGCGGCGGTCTTCGTCCTGGCCCCAGCCGGTCAGGGCGATGATCGCGATGCGCTTGCCCCAGGGCTGCTGACGGATGGCGCGACAGGCCTCGTAGCCGTTCATCCCCGGCACGCCGATGTCGAGCAGGATCACATCGGGCCGGAAAGCCGCAGCGCTATCGACGGCCTCCAGGCCGTCATAGGCGGTCTGGGTCTCGTTGCCGTCCATGCCGAGCAGCATGGCGAGGCTGTCGGCACTTTCGCGCATGTCGTCCACCACCAGGATGCGGCGGCCCGCCGTCGGCGGCGCCGGGGCGGCCATCGGCACTGGCGCTGCAGGTCCTGGCGTTTCCAGCAACACCGGCAGACGCACGACGAACGCACTGCCCCGGTCTTTGCCCTGGCTGTGGGCCGTCAACCTGCCGCCGTGCAGCTCGGTCAGCCGCTTGGCCAGCGACAGCCCGATGCCCAGACCGCCCTGGGAACGCTCCAGCGAACTGCCGACCTGCGTGAACAGATCGAACACTTTTTGCAGCATGTCGGGCGCAATGCCGACGCCGCTGTCCTTGAACGTCAACGCGACTTCGCTGCCTTGCAATTCGGCGCTCAGCCAGATGCTGCCGCCCCCGTGGGTGTATTTGCAGGCATTGTTCAGCAGGTTTCCGAACACCTGGGCCAGCCGCATCGGGTCGGCGTTCAGAATGATCGGCTCTGGCGGCAGCGTGACAATCAGCTGGTGACCGGCATGCTCGCAGAGCGGACGGCAGGCTTCTGCGGCGTGTTGCACCACCGACGCCAACTCGACGCGTTCCAGTCTGAGATCAAGCCGGTTTCGGGTGATGCGGCTGACATCGAGCAAGTCGTCAATCAGGTGCACCATCTGGGCCATCTGCCGCTCCATGGTGGTGTGGGCCCGCTCCATCACAGCGGCGTTGCCGCTGGCCCGTTTCATCAGTTCCAGCGAGTTGCTGACGGCGGCCAGCGGATTGCGCAGTTCGTGGGCCAGGGTCGCCAAAAATTCGTCCTTGCGGCGATCGGCATCCATGAGCGCTGCCTCCATCTGCTTGCGCTCGGTCACGTCGCGCGCGGCGGCGAACACGCCGAGCACGTTGCCCTTGTCGTCCTTGTACACGCCGGCGTTGTAAAGCACGTCGAGGATGCGGCCCGAGGCGTGGCGGATGGCCAGCGGATAGTCGCGCACAAAACCTTCGGAGAAAGCTTTCTGGTAGCCCGAGCGGGCCTTGTCCGGCTCGGTGAAGTAATCCGAGAAGTCCGTGCCGACGAGTTGCTCTCGCGCCACGCCGGTTGCCTGCACCGAGGCTTCGTTGACGTCGGTGATCTTGCCCTGCGCACTGATAGTGACAAGCGGATCGAGCGAGGCTTCGATGAGCGAGCGGGCGTGAGCCGAGGAGGCGCGTTGCAGCTCCTCGGCCATCTTGCGCTCGGTCACGTCGCGTGCGGCGGCGAACACGCCCAGCACATTGCCTTTGTCGTCCTTGTAAACGCAGGCGTTGTAAAGCACGTCGGTGATGCGGGCCGAGGTGTGGCGTATGGCCAGCGGATAGTCCTTCGCCAGGCCCTGAGAAAACACCTGCTGGTAACCTTCACGCGCCCGGTCCGGCTCGGTGAAATAATCCGAGAAGTCCGTGCCGGTGAGGCGCTGGCGCGGGATGCCGGTGACCAGTTCAGTGGCGCGGTTCACGTCGGTGATCTTGCCTTCGGGGCTGATGGTGACCAGCGGGTCGAGCGAGGCTTCAATCAAGCTGCGCGCGTAAGCGGCGGTCGCGCGCTGCTTGGCTTCGGCCTGCCTGCGCTCCGTGATGTCACTGACGAACGCGGTAAACGTCAGCCGACCCTGCAAGTGAAACTTGGAAATCGAAGCCTCGGCCGGGAAGTCCGTGCCGTCCTTGCGCCGGCCAAACAACTCGCGTCGCTCGCCCATCCGGTGGCTGGATTCGAGCGCCTTGGCGAACTCCGAGACATGCGCGGGATGCGCCGCGCGAAAACGCGACGGCAGCAGCATCTCCAGTGGTTTTCCCAATACTTCGTCCGCCTGATAGCCGAAGATTTTTTCCGCCGCCTCGTTGAACAACTGGATGCACTGCGACTCATCCACCGATACCACCGCGTCGTTTGCCAGCCGGAGGATGGCGCTGAAACGCTCCTCGCTCTCCCGCAATAGCACGGCCACCTGCTTTTGCAGAGTCACGTCGCGCGCGGCGGCGAGCACGCCGAGCACGTTGCCTTTGTCGTCCTTGTAAACGCTGGCGTTGTAAAGCACGTCCGTGATCCGGCCTGAAATGTGCCGAATGGCCAGCGGGTAGTCGCGCACGTAGCCCTGCGAGAACACCTGCTGATAGCCTTCGCGCGCCCGGTCCGGCTCCGTGAAGTAATCGGAGAAGTCGGTCCCGACCAAGTGCTCGCGCGCCGTGCCGGTGGCTTGCACGGACGCTTCGTTGACGTCGGTGATCTTGCCTTCGGGGCTGATGGTGACCAGCGGGTCGAGCGAGGCTTCAATCAAGCTGCGCGCGTAGAACTGCGTGGCCTTGAGTTCTTCCGTCAGCCGGATTTCAACGGAGATGTCCTTTGAGATGAGCAGGTAGCCGATGGCCTTGCCCGCGGAGTCGTGGCGTGGGGTGATGACGAGGCGCGCGGTGAAGTGCTGGCCGTTCTTGCGCGCGCGCATGAGGGTACCCTCCCATTTGCCGTCGCGCAATGCGATCTGCCTGAGCTCCTGGTGCGTGCCCGCCTGAATATCATCCGGCACATGCAGGATGGAGGAGTTGGCTTTGCCCACAACCTCTTCCGGCTCATAGCCGAAAAGGCGACGCGCGCCTTCGTTCCACAAGAGAATTTTTCCGTCGAGATCCTCACCGAGGATGGAATACTCGGTGGAAGATTCGAGGATATTGCCAATGAAATCCACCGCCTGCTCCGCAGTGCTGATGATCGAGCTGTCAAAAAGCTTGGTGTCCATATTTTTCCTTCGCCCCTGACGCATGTGTATCAATCATGCGGGGCTGGCTCAAGTCGGGCTTTGTTTCAGTAGCTTGCGCTCTGGTCGCAGGGTGCGGTTTTTTTCTTTGGCGCCGGTCATTTTGCAGGACAAAGGCCGACATCTACGATTGCCGCCCTCTCCCGCGATGTTGGCTCACGCCCCACTAATCCGCCCTATGCGGACTTCCACGGCGGTTTCCCTTGCTCCGTCTCTCTGGGAGAGGGCTGGGGCTGAACGCTGCGGCTCCAGATGCGCCTGCGCGCATCTGGACAGCGTGAAGAAGCTTGAGCTCCAGCCAAGCTGCGGTCTGCAAGACAGGGCTGGCCGATGGCGCCATCTGTGACTTGTCAGCCGGCCAGACCGCCCTCGCCCTGACCGTCTGCCGCCAGCGAGACAGGGAACAAGAACAGAACAAACCTGTCACGCCTTTGGCGTTTGCAGCTCTGCCAACAGCTCCATCAGGTCTTCAAACTTCACCGGCTTGACCAGGTGGTGATCAAACCCGGCTTCCCGGGACTTGCGGCGGTCTTCGTCCTGGCCCCAGCCGGTCAGGGCGATGATCGCGATGCGCTTGCCCCAGGGCTGCTGACGGATGGCGCGAC
>JAJAYS010000297.1 GCA_026786065.1 Polaromonas sp. | reverse complement strand
GCGGCGCACTACCTGTGCGAGCAGGCTACCACCCAAGCGGCTGGCGGCAACACATCGGGCGCGCTGGATCTGCTGCGGCAGGCAGCGCAACTCGCGCCCGACTCCGCACGCCCGGCGCTCGACCTTGCCACACTGCTTCACCAGCTGAACCGCCCCGACGAGGCCATGCGGTGCCTGCATGCATTGCAGGAAGGCGCACCCCAGGCGTTTCCCCTTGCCGCCGCGCTGTTGGCCAACATCGCCCGGAGCTCCGGCCAACAGGCTGTGGCACTGGAACGCCTGCAGGCCGCATATGCAGCCTCCCCGTCCATCGACGTCGTTGAAGCCATCGTCACGCTAACCGACTCGCCCCAAGAAGCGCAGCACTGGTACATGCGGCATCTCGAACGGGGCCCGTCGCTGCTGGCCGCAAGCAAATGGATTGCCGCAGAGCCGGCGCGTCACCCGCAGCAGCACCTTCAGGCCCAGCGCTCACTCGACCTCGCAACCAAACCGCTGATGCGCTACCGCTGCGCGGCCTGCGGCTTCGAGGCCACCCGCCATTTCTGGCACTGTCCCGGCTGCCAGGCCTGGGACAGCTACCCGGCGCGGCGTGTTGAAGAACTGTGATTACCCCAGAGCACGCAAGTATGGCAAACCAACTGACCTTATCTCCCGAAAAGCTGGCTCAGGCCCGCGTGCTGGTCGTCGGTGACGCGATGCTGGATCGCTACTGGTACGGCGCGGTGGACCGCATTTCGCCCGAAGCGCCGGTGCCGGTGGTGCGTATCACCCGCACCGAAGAACGCATTGGTGCGGCAGCGAACGTGGCCTACAACATCGTGACGCTGGGCGCGCAGGCCTCGCTGCTTAGCGTGATGGGCGACGACGAAGCCAGCCACCGGCTTGAAGAACTGGTGGCCCAAACCCGCATCAGCGCGCATTTCGGCCGCGACAGCAAGCTCAAAACCACCGTCAAGCTGCGCGTCATCGGCCGCCAGCAGCAGCTGCTGCGGGTCGATTTCGAGAACAAGCCCGAGTCCGAATTGCTGGCCTCGCAGTCTGCCGTGTTTGAAACCCTTTACCCGCTGCACGACGTGGTGCTGTTCTCGGACTACGGCAAGGGCGGGCTGGCGCATATCGTTCGCATGGTGACGCAGGCACGCGACGCCGGCCTGACGGTGCTGGTGGACCCAAAAGGGTCGGACTACGAACGCTACCGCAACGCCAGCGTCATCACACCAAATCGCAGCGAGCTCGAGCAGGTTATAGGCGCGTGGCACGACGAGTCCGATCTGCGCGCCAGGGTGCACGAGATGCGCCGCGCGTTGCAGTTTCAGGCTTTACTTCTGACCCGCAGCGAAGAAGGCATGACCCTGTTCGACGACGAGGGCGAACTGCACGTTCCGGCAGTCGCCCGTGAAGTGTTCGACGTCACCGGCGCGGGCGACACCGTGATCGCCACGCTGGCAACCATGCTGGCCGCCGGCCTGAGCCTGCGCCAGGCGGTGCCCATCGCCAACCGGGCGGGCGGCATTGTGGTCGGCAAATTCGGCACCGCGACCGTCAACCATGCCGAGCTGTTTGCCCCGGGCTAACCAGCACCGACTCGGCATCAGCACGGCCCCAACCCAGCACAGGAGCTGCCCATGAAAATTGTTGTGACCGGCGCTGCCGGATTCATCGGCAGCAACCTCGTCAAAGGCCTGAACGCCCGCGGCATCGACGACATCATTGCGGTGGACGACCTGAGCGATGGCGACAAGTTTCGCAATCTGGCCGACCTGCAGATTGCCGACTACATCGACGCCGACGATTTTTATGCGCTGTTTTCAGAAGGCGCCTTCGGCGAGGTCGAGGCGGTGTTCCATGAAGGCGCCTGCAGCGACACGATGGAAACCGACGGCAAATACATGATGGAGAACAACTACGGCGTGTCCTGCGTGCTACACCAGGCTTGCCAGGCGCAGGGCACGCGGCTGCTGTACGCGTCGTCGGCCGCCACCTATGGCGGATCAAGCTCTTTCGTCGAATCGCCGGAGTTTGAACGCCCGCTCAACGTGTACGGCTATTCGAAATTGTTGTTCGACCAGCACCTGCGGCGCCAGCACGGCCCCCGCTTTGAGCGCGCAGCGCCCCAGGTGGCCGGCTTTCGCTACTTCAACGTGTACGGCCCGCGCGAGCAGCACAAAGGCCGTATGGCCAGTGTCGCCTTCCACCAGTTCAACCAGTTCCAGGCCGAAGGCAAGGTCAAGCTGTTCGGCGAGCACGCAGGCTACGCCAGCGGCGACCAGATGCGCGACTTCGTCTTCATCGACGACGTGGTGGCGGTCAACCTCTGGTTTCTCGACCACCCCGACCAGTCCGGCCTCTTCAATCTCGGCAGCGGGCGGGCACAGGCCTTCAATGACGTCGCGCTGGCTGTGGTCAATAGCTTGCGCAATAGCCAGGACGCAGCGCCACTGAGCCTGCCCGAAGCAGTGCGTGGCGGGTTGATCGACTACATTACCTTCCCGCCGGCACTCGTCGGCAAATACCAGAGCTACACCCAGGCCGACCTCAGCGCGCTGCGCGGTGCAGGCTGCACCCACGCCTTTGCCGACGTCGCCAATGGCGTCGCGGCGTATATGCGCTGGCTCGCCGCCGAAAAGGCCGGCAACTGAAGCCGGCGTTCCGGCTGGCCCCGGCCAAGGGTTTGTCCCCGCAGACGTCCCGGTGCCGCTCGTCAACGCAGGTCCAGCGCCACCGTTATTACTACACGCCCCGTTTTTTCAGGGCGCGTCTGCCGGTCGTTCAACCCAAAACTCAGGAGTTTCGTCAAAATGTTCAAAAAAATTCTGGCCTTTTTCGCCGCCATGTCGCTGGTCGCTGCCTTCGCCGCGGTTGACGTCAACAAAGCCTCCGAAGCCGAGCTCGACGGCATCAAGGGCATAGGCCCGGTTACCTCCAAACTGATCATGTCAGAGCGCAAAAAAGGCGAGTTCAAGAACTGGGACGACTTCGTTTCCCGCGTCAAGGGCGTGGGCGACAAAAGCGCTGCGCAGTTCTCTGCAGGCGGCCTGACCGTCGGCGGCGTCGCCTACAAAGGGCCGGCTGCCAAGCCAGCCAAGGCCAGCGACAAGCCGGTCGCCGAAAAAGCCAAGGACGCAGCTGTAGCGACCAAAGACGCCGCCAAGGGTGCGGCGGTGGCTACCAAAGACGCCGCCAAGGACACCGCCAAAGACGTCAAGTCTGCGGTGACCGACAAGAAAGCCGACGCCAAGGCCGACGCCAAAAAGTAGGTCCCACAGGCCCCAAGCCCGTCCGGTCGAAAAACCCGCCACTTGGCGGGTTTTTTTATGCCGAACCGCCGATTTAACCAATAAAAACGGGCGTAAGCAGCTATGTTAATCGTAGCGGCTGGGGCTGCGGCTGGGCTCGGGACCGGCACCTGGGGTCGCCGCGTCGGGCCGGCTGGGCGGCGGCCTGTGCTGCGGCCCTTATGGCGATGGCGAGGCCCTCAAGCGCCTGCGCGTCCAAACCCCCCGCCACCCGGCGTGTGAATTTCGAAAAAGTCACCCGCCTGCATCTCGGCCTGGGCGAGGTGGGCCCGCACATCGCCCCGCCCGTCGCCCCCGCCCCCCCGGGGTTCG
>JAJAYS010000296.1 GCA_026786065.1 Polaromonas sp. | reverse complement strand
GCCACGCGCGGCGCCGCGGCCGACAGCGCAGCGACAGGCGCCGCAACGCTTTGCGCGCCCTGGCGATACAGCATCGTGCCGCCCATTGCGAGCACGGCGGCGCCCAGCACGCCGACGGCGGCCCACAGCGGCGCATTGCGGGGAGCCGGTGCAGGACGGTCAATGGCAGAAAGATAAGAGTTGGCAGTAGTCATGGTGGCTTTCACGAAGTGGCTGAGGTGTGCGCCGGGAGCCGGTTTGAAACCGCTTCCCGCCCGCACTGTTATTCAACGCGGGCCACGTCACGCCGCGGACGACCGCGCGCAAAGCTGCGGTCATGTTTGTAAGCGAAGATTGCGACGATGAAGAACCTGTAAAGTGCGCCCGGCTGGACCAAGTCGTCGCTATGAATTCAATAGCTGCTAACGCCCGTATATATTGGTCTAGAGAGCTTAAAGCATAATGAAACCAGGTTTCCGGCGCCCGCGCTCGGTGCGGCTCGCCCGCCGCAGACCGGCCGGCCGCAGCCTGCGCCAGACGGCGCGGTGCGGGCTACAGATTCGGCGCCAGCAAACGCTGCAAGTCTTCGGCCTTCTCGCCGCGCCGTCTGGCAAGGTCGTGCAACTGGTCGTCACCAATCTTGCCGACGTTGAAGTAGGTGGCGTCGGGGTGGCTCAGCATGAAGCCGCTGACGCTGGCGGCCGGGGTCATCGCCAGGCTGCTGGTCAGCGCCATGCCGATGTCGCCCGCGCCCAAAAGCGCGAACATGTCGCGCTTGACGCTATGGTCAGGGCAGGCCGGGTAGCCGGGTGCAGGCCGGATGCCGCGGTATTTCTCGGCGATGCGCTGCTCGTGGCTCAAGGCTTCGCCCGACGCATAGCCCCACAGGTCGGTGCGCACGCGCAGGTGCAGCGCTTCGGCAAAGGCTTCGGCCAGCCGGTCGGCCAGCGCCTTGAGCATGATGGACGAGTAGTCGTCGTGGTCGTCCAGAAAGTACTTGTCTTTCTTTTCGGCCCCTATGCCGGCAGTAACAGCGAACACGCCGACGTAGTCGGCGATCCGGGAGTCGTAATGGCCCTCTGCCCCGGCGTGTCCGGCGCGGTTGGCGATCAGTTCGGGCGTCAGCACTTTGGGCGCGACGAAATCGGCAAGGCAGCGGCTGGGCCGCATCACTCCTTCCACGGCGGTTTTTTCAGCCTGCTGGCGCAGTCCGTACCAGGTCAGCGCGACCTCTGTGCGCGACTCGTCGGTGTAAAGCTCGATGTCGTCGCCGACGCGGTTGGCCGGGTACAGGCCGACCACGCCGCTGGCCATCAGCCAGCGCCCTTCGATCAGGCGCTTGAGCATGCGCTGGGCGTCGGCATAGACGCGCACCGCCTCGGTGCCGACCACCTCGTCTTTCAGGATGGCCGGGAACGGTCCGGCCAGGTCCCAGGTCTGGAAGAACGGCGCCCAGTCGATGAAGCCGGCCAACTCGGCCAGGTCGAAATTCTTGAAGACGCGGCGGCCGATGAACTTCGGCTTTGGCGGCGTGTAGCCGGACCAGTCGATGCGCGTCGCATTGGCCCGCGCCTTGGCCATCGGCCACATCGGCGTCTGCTTTTTGTTGGCATGCAGGGTGCGCACCGTGTCGTAGTCGGTTTTCAGCGCATCGATGTATTTGGCGGCCTGGTCACTCAACAAACTTTGCGCCACGCTGACGCTGCGGGAAGCGTCGGGCACGTACACCACCGGGCCGTCGTAGTGCGGCGAAATCTTCACCGCCGTGTGAACCCGCGAGGTGGTGGCGCCGCCTATCAGCAGCGGTATTTTCTTGATGCGGAAATGCGCGTCTTTTTGCATTTCGGCGGCAACGTACTGCATTTCTTCCAGGCTGGGGGTGATCAGCCCTGACAAGCCGACGATGTCGGCACCCTCGACCTTGGCCCGCGCCAAAATCTCATGGCAGGGCACCATCACGCCCATGTTCACCACCTCGAAGTTGTTGCACTGCAAGACCACGGTGACGATGTTCTTGCCAATGTCGTGAACGTCGCCCTTCACCGTGGCGATGACGATCTTGCCCTTGGGCTTGACGTCGCCGCCAGCGGCTTCATGCAGCAGCTTTTCGGCTTCTATGTAGGGCAGCAAATGCGCCACCGCCTGCTTCATCACGCGGGCGCTTTTGACCACCTGCGGCAAAAACATCTTGCCCTGGCCAAACAGATCGCCCACCACGTTCATGCCGTCCATCAGCGGGCCTTCGATGACATGCAGCGGCCGACCGCCCCCGGCCTTGATGGCCTGCCAGACCTCTTCGGTGTCGGGGACGATGTGCTCGTTCATGCCGTGTACCAGCGCGTGCGACAGGCGCGCGCGCACCGGCAACGCGCGCCATTCGTTGCGCTTGCTGTCGTCCTTCGCGCCGCTTTTGGCGGTCTCTGCCACCTCGATTAGCCGCTCGCCCGGCGTGAGCTCGGCCTCGCCGGGCCCATACACCGGCGTGCGGTTGAGCACCACGTCTTCGACGCGTTCGCGCAGCAGCGGCTCCAGGTCGTCATAGACGCCGACCATGCCGGCGTTGACGATGCCCATGTCCATGCCGGCCTGAATCGCGTGGTAGAGAAACACGGTGTGAATCGCCTCGCGCACCGGATCGTTCCCCCGAAACGAAAAGCTGACGTTGCTGACGCCGCCCGACACCTTGGCGCCCGGCAGGTTGGCCTTGATCCAGCGCGTAGCCTCGATGAAAT
>JAJAYS010000295.1 GCA_026786065.1 Polaromonas sp. | reverse complement strand
GGTGTTACCAGCTATGAAAATAATAGCGACTGCGACGACGCCAGCAATGCCGCACGGCGCCACGCACTGCCTGAATCCGCACGGCAGCGAACCCGCATCGGCATGGGTGCAGCACTGGTCGCATCTGGTGCGCCCCGGCGGCGTGGTGCTCGACGTCGCCTGCGGTCACGGTCGCCACGCCCGCTGGTTGCATGCGCAAGGCCATCCGCTGGTGCTGGTGGACCGGGCGCAGGCCGCGCTCGATGCCGTCGCGCAGACGCTGCCGGCCCAGGCCGTCGAGGCGCACCTGGCCGACATCGAGAACGGCCCGTGGCCGCTGCCCGGCCGGAGGTTCGACGCAGTGGTCGTCACCAACTACCTGTGGCGGCCGCTGATGCCGACGCTGCTGGCCAGCCTCGCTCCCGGGGGGCTGCTGATTTACGAAACCTTCGCCGCAGGCAATGAAACCGTCGGCAAGCCGTCGCGCCCCGACTTTCTGCTGGCCAACGGCGAGTTGCTTGAGCTGTGCCGGGGATTGCGTATCGTGGCCTTTGAAGACGGCTTTGAGGGCGGCATTGAGGGCAGCCGCGGTCATGGCCCGGCGGCAGCCCAGAGCAACGGCTCGGCCGGACCGGCCCGCTTCGTCCAGCGCATCGCAGCGGTGCGCGAAAACCCGGACCCCGGCGCAGCGCGCTATCGCCTGTAAGGGGGTGCGAGGCGCGCTGAGTAGAATGCCGGATGCCCCGACAGAGCCGACTTGCCATCACGCTCGCGGCGCCGGGTCATGCGGATGGGGATACGCTGCACCGCGTTGTTTCAGCAGCGCAGCATGCCACCCAGACCGCGCGAGCGCAGACTGCAAAGCATGATGCAGAGCGTTGCGGTTACCGGTGTGCCAGAGGCAGATCCGCCGCCTTGCTGCATCCAATGGTGTTTCGATTCAACCAAAGCCAACCATGACCCCCATTACCGGCAGCATCGTCGCGCTGGCGACCCCTTTTCAAGAAGACGGCTCGGTCGATTACCCCGCTCTGCGCAAGCTGGTGGACTGGCATATTACCGAAGGCACCGACTGCATTTGCGTGGTCGGGACCACCGGCGAATCGCCGACCGTGAACGTCGAAGAGCACTGCGAGATCATTCGCGTTGCGGTAGGGCAGGCAAAAAAACGGGTGCCCATCATGGCCGGTTGCGGGGCCAATTCGACCGCCGAGGCGATCGAGCTGGCGAAGTTTGCCCGCGAGGTCGGCGCCGACTGCCAGTTGCAGGTCGTGCCCTACTACAACAAGCCGACGCAAGAAGGCCAGTACCAGCATTTCAAGGCCATCGCCGAAGCGGTGGGCGATTTGCCGACGGTGCTCTACAACGTCCCCGGCCGCACCGTCGCCGATATGGCGCATGCCACGGTGATGCGGCTGGCCCGCGTCCCTGGAATCGTCGGCATCAAGGAGGCGACGGCCAATATCGAGCGGGCGCAGTGGCTGATCGCCGAAGCCCCGAGCGGCTTTTCGGTCTATTCCGGAGACGACGCAACCGCCGTGGCGCTGATGTTGTGCGGCGGCCAGGGCAATGTCAGCGTGACGGCGAACATCGCCCCGCGCGCAATGCACGCGCTGTGCGTCGCGGCGCTGGCCGGCGATGCAAAAAAAGCCATGTCGCTGCAGCGCAAGCTGCTGCCGCTGCATAAAAACCTGTTCGTTGAAGCCAACCCGATTCCAGTCAAGTGGGCAATGGCCCGCATGGGCTTGTGCTGCCCCACGCTGCGCCTGCCGATGACGCCGCTTGAGGCGTCCAACGAAGCGCTGGTCGCAGGCACGCTCAGTGCCTGCGGTTTGATCTGATTTTTAAGGAACCCTTGTGAAGATCCCATTTCAGCGGCTTTTTTCCAGCGACCGACGGCCACGCGCCGCCGCGCTACAGCGCACGAAGACCGGTTCCGCGCTGCTGGCGCTCGCGCTGATCGCGGGCTGCTCGACCCTCAGCAATCTTGAGGAGCGCAGCCGCATCGACTACAAGTCCTCCACCGGCAAGGGCCGCACGCTGGAGGTGCCGCCCGACCTGACCCAGTTGAGCCGCGACACCCGCTATGTGGTGCCCGGCTCGGCGGTCACCGCCAGCGGCTACCAGGTCGCCGCACCGGCCAGCGCACCGTCCACCGCACCGCAAGCCGTTGGCGACGTGAAGATCGAGCGCGCCGGCAACCAGCGCTGGCTGGTCGTCAACCGGCCGGCCGAAAAAGTTTGGGGCCCGGTGCACGATTTCTGGCGCGAGAACGGCTTTGTGCTGGTGCAGGACCAGGAGGCCATGGGAATCATGGAAACCGACTGGGCCGAGAACCGCGCCAAGATTCCGCAGGACTTCATCCGCAACACGCTGGGCAAAGTGTTCGACAGCCTTTACTCGACCGGCGAGCGCGACAAGTTTCGCACCCGGCTCGAGCGCAGCAGCAATGGCAGCACCGAGATTTACGTCAGCCACCGAGGCATGGTCGAAACCGTGCTCGGTGCCCGCGGCTCCAACGCGCAGGCCTCCGGTGACGGCACCGTCTGGCAGCCGCGCCCCGCCGACCCCGAACTGGAGGCCGAATTTTTGCGCCGGCTGATGGTCAGACTGGGCACCACCGAAGAACAATCGAAGGCGCTGCTGGCCTCGGGCGCACCGGTAAAGCCGACATCCCGCGTCAGCAACGTCAACGGCCAGCCAGTGGTGCAGATCGACGACGACTTCGAGCGCGCCTGGCGCCGAGTCGGTCTGGCACTGGACCGCACCGGCTTCACCGTGGAAGACCGCGACCGGGCCAAGGGCACCTTTTTCGTTCGCTATGTCGAACCGAATGCAGACAAGTCCGAGCCAGGCCTGTTTGGCAAGATTTTTGGTGCCTCGAAGCCAATCATTCCACCGCTGAAGTACCGGATTGCGGTGCGCGGCGAGGGCAACCTGACGACGGTCTCGGTGCTTGATGAAAAAGGCGCACCCGAAGCCTCGGCAAACGCCCAGCGCATCGTGCAGATCATTGCCGCCGATCTGCGCTAGGCACCGCGCCGGTTCGCCCCCCAACGGCAAACCGCGCGGTACCGAGGCAGCACCAGGCCAACCCGACCCATGCTGAGGTTCAGAAGCCTGGGCAGCGGCAGCACCGGCAACGCCACGCTGGTCGAAGCCCGTGACCTGCTGCCAACCCGGCTACTGGTCGATTGCGGCCTCGGCATACGCCAACTGACGCAGCGCCTGGAGCAATCAGGGCTGGCGCTGGACGACCTCGACGCCATCTTCATTACCCACGAGCACAGCGACCACATCGGCTGCGCGCATGCGCTGTCGCAACGCCTGCGGATTCCGGTCTGGATGAGCGGCGGCACGCACGCCGGCTCGGGCGCAAAAGATTTCGACGGCCTGTTGCGGCGGGCACGGGACGGCATCCCCATCGTCATCGGCGGCATGCAGATCACGCCCTTCGGCGTGCCGCACGACGCCAGAGAGCCGCTGCAACTTAGCTGCACCGACGGAGCGGCCAAGCTCGGCATCCTGACCGATCTCGGTCACGCCACGCCCTCCGTGCTGAGCGCGCTCCACCGGTGCGATGCCCTGCTGCTCGAATCCAACCACGACGTGGACCTGCTCGCACAGTCCAGCTATCCGGATTTTTTAAAGCGCCGCGTCGGTGGGCTGCACGGTCACTTGTCCAACAGCGTCGCGGCCGGCCTGGCGCGCGAGTTGACACACCCCGGACTCAAACACCTGGTCGCTGCCCACCTGAGCGCACAAAACAACCGCCCGGCGCTGGTTAAGGCCTTGATGGGACAAACCCTGGGCTGCGCCCCGACCGATATCGTGATTGCCGGACCGCTGGACGGCACGCCCTGGCTGGCGCTGTAGCACCGGCAGGCGCTGCAGCCAGCCAGGCGTAAAAAAACCGCCCAAGGGCGGTTTTTTTACGTGCGCTGTGAAGCAGGAAAGAATCAGGGCTTCTTGGTCGCGTCAGCGGCTTTTTTGGCCGCATCGGCGGCGGAGTTGGCCGCATCGGCCGCCGAACCGGCAGCCGCACCGGCATCCGAGGCAGCCTGTGTGGCCGCGCCCGCCGCAGCCGAAGCCGCGTCGGAAGCTGCAGCAGCGGCTGGCGCTGGAGCCGGTGCCGGCGCTGGAGCCGGCGTGATCACCACCGGTGCAGGAGCAACCGGGGCGACTTCTTTTTTACCGCAGGCTGCGAGGCCGAGCGCAGCGACGAGGGCTGCAAAAACGAAAGCTTTGTTCACTTTTTATCCTAGATTCGTAAAAAAATAACCGTTTCCGAAAACGCCCTGACGGGATGGAGCGGGTTGCCCGTGTAAGGGGGTGGCCCGGCCAACAGCAATGGCAACTCGGATCGAAATTATAGGCGGCAGTCAATAGGGCAAACGCACAGAGCCCTTCGACATGCTCCTCTGCATAAGCCTCGGCCAAACCCCTAGCGGCCGACGATCGCCACAAATTCTTCAGGGTTGTGCAGACGGTCTTTGGCTCCAGGGCTGGGGGGCCGTCACAAACCCAGTGTGGTCGCCGCAAATGCCGGCGCGCTGTGCAGCAGCCGCTCGCCAAGTCGCTGCCTTAATTCGACACGCCGCGCTGCTTGCGACCCGGCGACGCCGATGCTGTGCGCCGGGTCAAGTCGCTCGAAGACCCAGCCCGGAGACCACAGCGCGCTGGGCAAGGGGTCGGCCGGAGCGCTGCGGCAGGCACGGCACTCCACCAGATGCGAAAAAGTCTGGCGCCAGTCGACGAAACGCGCATGCCGGCGAACGATGCCGTCGTAATTGCGCGCCAGCAGCGTCAGCCTGCGGCCCGGGCGCGCCCAATGCTGCAGCGACTCGATCAGCGCCCGCTCGCCGAGCGGCCAGTCGTCGAAATCGCCGTCGCACCAGATCATTTCGCGCCAGCCCTGCGCGCTGGCCATCGCGAAGGCGTCGCGCACCAACCGGGCAAATTCGCCGCGACCGCTAAAACGCCCTTCCAGAAGGTCAGGCTGGACAGGGGACTGGATCGGCTGGTTCATCGTCTTATCTCCTTATCTCCCTCTGGACTTTTCACGTACTTCTGGCGGGACGGTGGCGGCCGACAAAGCCACGCAGCAGCGCGTCCGAGCCCGGCTGCGCAGGGACCGCACAGCGTTATGCAATGGTTTCATCTTTCCGGCCGGCGCCTGGCCTTTTCTGAGGCGCGGTTGAATGGTCGTTCAGCGCGGCCAGCCAACCGGCAGCTTGCCAGTCCCGCAGCAGAGCCACAGCGGCGGGACTGGCGCGGCGCAGCCGCAGCGCGGACAGCCTCCTGTCGTCGGCCAGTTTCTGCATCAGCGCAGCATCGGCGCCCTTGGCGCGGTAGCTTTCGCCGTTGATAAAAATATGTTCTTCGTCGTACAGCATGCGGGTTTTCGGGTTCAGGAGCAGTCCTGCGGAAAAGTCCGGCAGCGGCAGCGCATCGCCGGACGCTTCGTCGGTGCCAGGTCCATCAAAGTACACCGAAGCCTTGGGTTCGGTCATCAATTCACCGAGCGCGCAGGCCAGCGCCAGCGGGTCGGCGAGCGCCCGGTGCACCGCCTTTCTGGCGAAGCCGAGCAGGTGTTTGGGCAGCTTGCCGGGCTGGTCGGTGGCGTTTTGTGCGGCGTCGCGGTAGAGGCGGCGGCTGCTGCCGACCACGCCGTCGCAGGCGTCTTCGCTGAAGTCGGCCAGGCGGTGCAGCATCTGGGCGGCCAGCGCGCCCCGCTCCGGCGCCCGAAAGCCGATCGAGTAGGTCATACAATCGACCAGCTGGCCTTTTGCATCCAGGGCCGGCTGCGCCTCCCCGTCGTGTGCGTAGCCAGGCGGCAGGTAGAGCATGTCGCCAGCGTCCAGCACGAACTCTTCTTCAGGCTCAAAGTTTTTCAGAATTTTTAAAGGCACGTCCGGCTGCAGGCTGACGTCTTTTTGCCGGCCGATCTGCCAGCGCCGGCGACCGCTGGCCTGCAGCAAAAAGACGTCGTAGCTGTCAACGTGCGGGCCGACACCAGCGCCGTCGCTGGCCCACGAAATCATCAGGTCGTCGAGCCGAGCGTCCGGCAGGAAACGAAACAAACCAAGCAACGCGTGGGCTCCGGCATGGTGCAGATCGACGCCTTGCACCAGCAGGGTCCAGCCCGGCGTGCTGACTAGCGGAAAGCCGCGCCGGCCGAACGGCCCGGACTTCATGGTCCAGGCCGGCCCGTTTTTGCGAATCATGCGGGACTCGACTGAGTCCTGGCCGGCCAGCGCAAACAGCGCCGAGCGGGTCAGCAGCGGCTTGAACCCCGGCAGCGCCTGGCGCACCAGCAAAGGCTTTTTCTGCCAATGGCGCCGCGTGAATTGCGCCGGGCTCAAATGGCCCAGCAGAGGCAGTGTTTGTTTGACGTCCATGGGACAATTGTGCGATGAAAATCACTCCCCAATGCGTGGTTGCGCTGACCTGGACGCTGAAGGACACCCTCGGCGAAGTGCTGGATGAACTTGACGAGCCGGTCGAGTTTTTGCTGGGCGGTGCCGACCTGCTGGCAAAAATCGAAGAGGCTCTGCAGGGCCGCCAGGCGGGCGATGCAATCGATCTGCACCTGGAACCCGAAGACGCTTTCGGCGACTTCGACGAGATGCGGCTGTTCCTGGAGCCACGCGCGCTTTTCCCGGTCGGCATCGAAGAAGGCATGACCTTCGACGGCACCGCTTTGCCTGCCGGCGTCGGCGGGCAAGTGCCGCGAGAGGGCTTCTACACCGTCAGCGAGATGTATCCCGAGCACGTGGTGCTCGACGGCAACCATCCGCTCGCCGGTATTGCAATTCGCCTGTCTTTGAAGGTCGAAAGCGTCCGCGAGGCCAGTCTGCAGGAAATCGCCAGCGGAACTATGGGCACCGGGTTTTTTCGACTGGAGGCCGAGCCTCCAGGCAACGACACGTTGCACTGACCGACACCAGGGCACGCAACAAAAAGCCGGCGCTCCCACACAGAGCGCCGGCTTTTTTTATGTCGCGCTCAAAGCCGGTGGCTTACAGGCGGTTGATCTGGCCGTTTTCGACCCTCACCCGGTCGCCGACCCGCAGGTCGCCGTGTGCCGGCACGTCGTAGGCTCTCGCCGTGCCGTTGTCCATCTGGATCGAAATGCGATAGCTTTCCGGCGTAGCCGCACTGCCGGCATTTGAATTGCGGTTGCGTTCTATTGCATTGCCGCCGATGGCCCCGCCCACCGCGCCAGCCACTGTGGCCACGTCGCGGCCGGTGCCGCCGCCGATTTGCCGGCCGACCACTGCTCCAGCGACCCCGCCAATGACCGCACCGATGCCGGAGGTGCCTTGGCGCGGCTGCGGCTGCCCCTGCAGCACTTCCACCCGGCTGACCCGGCCGGTTTCCGCATACGCCCCTGGTGCGTTCTGCGCCGGATAACCGGCCGCGGGGTAAGTCTGGGCCGGATAGGCCGCTGAGTTGTTCTGCGGCGCGGCGCAGGCGGCCAGCATGGCCAGGGCAAGTGCCGAAAGGCCAAGGTAAAGCGGACGTGCAGCCTTGCGACAAGGGGCGGATTGGGTGGCGATCATTTTGAAGTCTCCTGAGTAAAGCTTTGATGGAATAAAGGATTCATTCAGGACGCGGTACGGTCAAACCATCGGCGGCCTTTTGAGTAAATCAGGTACCCCACTATTAACGGCCACGCACAGGGCCACGCCGGTACGGTGCAAAGCCCAATCGCCGTCGGATGGCGGTCCCGCCGCCTGTAAGACATTCCCGACGCCCTGAGCGAACGCATCAGGCTAGCCGGTCGCCACTGGCGCTCGGGCCAAGCTTGCGAAAGTTCAGCCTTTGCCGGTCGAGCCGTAACCGCCGACCCCACGCACACTGGGCTCGAAACTCTCGACGAGGTTGAACTCCGCCTGCACCACCGGCACGATCACCAACTGCGCAATGCGCTCCATCGGCTCTATCGTGAAGGCGAGGTCGCTGCGGTTCCAGGCGCTGACCATTAACTGACCTTGGTAGTCGCTATCGATCAGCCCTACCAGGTTGCCAAGCACGATGCCGTGCTTGTGGCCCAGCCCGGAGCGCGGCAGGATCAGCGCGGCATAGCCGGTGTCGTGCAGATGGATGGCGATGCCGGTCGGGATCAGTTGCCAGGCGTTGGCCGCCAGCGTCAGCGGCGCGTCGAGGCAGGCGCGTAAATCCAGGCCGGCGCTGCCGGGCGTGGCGTAATGCGGCAGATTGCCCCGCAACCGGGGGTCGATGACTTTGAGATCGATTTTCATGAAGGTGGTGACGGCAAAACGCCGTGGTTGCCGCGCCTGAGGACGATTTGCCGCACCAGTTCGCGTGCCAGCGTCCGCTTGGACGCCTGCGGCAGTTCGAGGCTGCCGTCGGCGTCCACCAGCAGCAGCGCATTGTGGTCGCGCCCAAATGTCGCCGGCCCGAGGTTGCCCACCAGCAGCGGCACATTTTTGCGCACGCGCTTGGCCTGCGCGTTCTCCAGCAGGTCGTGACTCTCGGCAGCGAAACCGACGCAAAACAGCGCGCCGGTCTTTGCCCGGTCCAGCGCCGCCACCGTAGCCAGGATGTCGGTGTTCTCGACGAAGCCCAGCGTTGGCGCGTTGCCCGAGCCGTCTTTTTTGATCTTGCGCTCCGAAGGCAGCGCCGGCCGCCAATCGGCCACCGCCGCACTAGCTATGAAAACAGTAGCTGCTTGCGCCCGT
>JAJAYS010000294.1 GCA_026786065.1 Polaromonas sp. | reverse complement strand
GTGGGGGTCAGAGCCCGATCTACCGAACCGCCCTCTGGCGCGGTCGATTCCGGTAATCGGGGTCTGACCCGCCAAGTACATAAGTTGTCGAACCGCCAGTACGAAACCCTGCTGCGCGAGAACTTCATCAACATCCGCCGGGTCCGCGAATGGCGCGACATTCACTCCCAGCTCTTGAGCGTGGTCGGTGAGCAGGGCTGGCACCTGAACACCCGGCCAGCCAGTTATGAGGAACTGCACCTTTCCCTGCTGTGCGGCCTGCTGGGCAACATCGGCTGGAAAAGCGACGAAGCCGCCGCGGCAGGTTCAGGGCAATCGGACTTTCTGGGGGCGCGCGGCATCCGCTTTTACCGCCACCCGGGCGCGCGCCTGAGCAAAAAACCGGGGCGCTGGATCGTGGCTGCAGAGCTGGTCGAAACCACGCGGCTGTTTGGCCGGGGAATCGCCAACATCGAGCCGCAATGGATAGAGCAGGTTGCCGGGCACTTGCTGAAGAAGCAGTTGCTCGATCCACATTGGGAGAAAAAAGCCGCTCAGGTGACGGCGCTGGAGCGCGCCACGCTGTATGGCCTGGTGATCTACAACGGCCGACGCGTCAACTTCGGCCGGGTGGACCCGGTGACGGCGCGCGAGATTTTTATTCGCGAGGCGCTGGTCGCCGGCAACTGGGACACCCGGCTGCCGTTTCTTCAGGCCAACCTGAAGCTGATTGCGCAGGTGCAAGACCTGGAGCACAAGGCGCGTCGCCAGGACGTGCTGGTCGATGAAGAACTGATCTTTGCGTTTTACGACCAGCAATTGCCGGCCAGCGTCTGTAGCGGTGCGAGTTGCGAGCACTGGTTCAAGGAAGAGAGCAAAAATCAGCCGCGCTTGCTGCTGCTGAGCCGGGAGGAGCTGATGCGCCACGAAGCGGCCGGCATCACCACGCAGGCCTTTCCGAGAACGCTGCGTCTGGGCGGTGTGGACTGCCCCGTCAACTACCTGCATGAGCCGGGCGAGCCAAGTGACGGCATGACGGTCGATGTCCCGCTGTTCGCGCTGAACCAGGTTAACGACGAGCGCTGCGACTGGCTGGTTCCCGGCATGCTGAAAAACAAGATCCAGGCGCTGATCTAGACCTTGCACCAGCGCCCGCGCTCGCGCCTGGTGCCTTTGCCCGACACCGCTGAACGCATGGCGACCGAGCTGCTGCGGCCAGAGAAATTCGGTGCCGGCCCGCTGGTCGATGCGGTGCTGAAGCTGGTGCGGGACGCGACCTCGCTGGACCTGGTCCGTGGCGACATCAAGCTCGACATGCTGGCGCCGCATCTGTTCATGAATTTTCGCGTCGTCGATGAACACGGCAGGCAACTCGGAACCGGCCGCAATCTGGGCGCGCTGAAGGCCGAGCTGGGTTCGCAGGCGCGGGGCGCCTTCCAGGCGCTGGCCGGGATGAAGGCCCGTCCGGCAGCTGAAAACGCTTCGGATCATAAACAAAAAAGCCATTTTGACCAACAAATACGGGCGCAGGCAGCTACTGAAATAATAGCGACATCGGCGCGGGCCACACCGGCAAAAGCGCCCGAGCGCTACACCGGCTGGACTTTTGGCGAACTGCCCGAGCTGATGGAGATCGGCAGGGGCAAGCAGACGCTGATTGGCTTTCCGGCATTGATTGACTTGGGTGATGCAGTGACCATCGAGGTCTTTGACGAGCCCGACATGGCCGCGTTAAAACACCGTGCCGGTCTGCGTCGGCTGTTTTCGCTGCAAATGAAAGAGGCGTTGAAGTACCTCGAAAAAAACCTGCCGGATCTGCAGAAAACCGCAGCGGCCTACCTGCTGGTCGGCCGTGCTGCCGACAATTCAGGCGGCGGTACGCTCGAAGCGCTGCGCGACCAGATTATCGAAGTGGCGCTGGACCGCGCCTTTCTCGCCGAGCCGCTACCGGCCAGCGAGGCCGACTTCAAACAGCGGGTGGCCGACGGCCGCGGCCGGCTGACTCTGATCGCCAGCGAAGTCGCCCGGCTGGCGGGCAGCATTCTGGGCGAATACGCAGCCGCGCTGCGCAAGCTCAAAGACACGAAGAACGCGCCAGAGGCCACGGCCGACGCGGCGCAGCAACTTCGGCGGCTGGTACCTAAAAACTTTTTGACCACCACGCCCTACGGCCAGTTGCAGCATTTCCCGCGCTATTTGAAAGCGGTTGCCCTGAGGCTTGAAAAATACCGTGCCGACCCGGCCCGCGATGCGGCTCGACTCGCCGAATTGCGGCCGCACGAGCAGCGTTTTTGGCGCATGCTGGCAGATCGAAAGGGCGCAGCGGATGCTCGGCTCCAGGAACTACGCTGGTTGATTGAGGAACTGCGCGTCAGCTTTTTTGCGCAGGAACTGCGCACACCGCAACCGGTCAGCGTCAAACGCCTTGAAAAGGTCTGGCTCCAGCTCAACGGCTGACCGGACTGGGGCAGACCGGTGCGGGAACCGGAAGCGGTAGCAGGCGGCAGCAAAAAAAAGGACTCATTCGAGTCCTTTTTTTATCGATGCAAGCCGCCTTAAATGCGGCCCATCAAAAGCAGAACAAGCAGCACGACAACGACCAGCCCCAAGATGCCGCTGGGACCATAGCCCCAGCTTCGGCTGTGTCCCCAAGTGGGCAAGACGCCCACCAGGATCAGGATCAGGACGATCAGCAAAATCATGGAAATAGACATTGAAATACTCCTTTTTTGTGTAAGACAAGTATTTGTCCGACACCGGGGAAAAAGCGCAGGCTCGAAGCGCTTTTGCCCGTCAGGAGCCGCCTACAGTTTGGCCAGGCAGGCCAGGGCGGCGCGCAGGGTTTCGTCTTTTTTGGCGAAGCAAAAGCGCACCACCCGCTGGTCGCAGCCATCGGCGTAAAACGCCGACAGCGGAATAGCCGCCACGCCGAAGTCGGCAGTCAGCCATTTGCAAAAATCGGCTTCACCCAGATCGCTGACCCGCGAAATATCGACGCACTGAAAATAACTCCCTTCGCTCGGTAGCAGCCCGAAGCGGGTGCCAGCCAGACCCTCACGGAACAGGTCGCGCTTGCGCTGGTAAAACGCCGGCAGCTCCAGATAGGCCGAGCGCTTGTCCATGAACGCCGCCAGCCCGTATTGCATCGGCGTGTTGACGGTAAACACGTTGAACTGGTGCACCTTGCGAAACTCCGCCGACAGCGACGCCGGAGCCGCCACATAGCCGATCTTCCAGCCGGTGACGTGGTACGTCTTGCCGAAACTGCTGACGATAAAGGCGCGCGCGGCCAGGCCCGGAAAACGCGCCGCACTGCAGTGCGCGCGGCCGGTGTCCGCGTCGAACACCATGTGCTCATAAACCTCGTCGCTGATCAGCAGCACCTCGGTTGGCGTCAGGATCTCCTGCAGGCGCAGCATGTCGGCGGCGCTCCAGACCGTGGCGCTGGGGTTGTGAGGGGAGTTGACGATGATGGCGCGGGTTTTGGGCGTGATGGCGCCGGCGATCCGGTCGAAGTCGGGACGAAAGGTGCCCGGGGTCAGCGGAACACGCACCACGAAGCCGCCGGCCAGCTCGATGTTGGGCGCATAGCTGTCGTAACACGGCTCCAGCACGATGACTTCATCCCCGGCGTGCACCACCGCCAGAATCGCCGTGATGATGCCTTGCGTGGCCCCGGCGGTCACCGTGATTTCGCTGTCGGCGTCGTAGTGCCGGCCGTGCAGCGCAGCGATCTTGCTGGAAATGGCTTCCCGCAACACCGGAACGCCGGTCATAGGCGGATACTGGTTCAAGCCCTGCTTCATGGCCTGGGTGACTGCATCGATCAGGCTGGGGTCGCAGTCAAAATCGGGAAAGCCCTGCCCCAGGTTGACGGCATGGTGCTCGGCCGCCAGGCCGGACATCACCGTGAAGATCGTCGTGCCGACAGCCGGAAGTTTGGTTTTGACCTGGGGCGTGCCGCCGGTTTGCGCGCTGGTACCGGGAATCGTTGCTGGGGTCATGCTTCGTAGTCGTTCATGCGGCCGGTCATGGCCTTGATGATGGTGTCGCGGTCCAGCTTGTCGCTGACGAGTTCGGCAAACTTGTAAACAAAATTGCGCAGGTACGCACCGCGCTTGAAAGCCACCCGCGCGACGTTGACGCCAAACAGCGCACCGGCGGGCAGAGCCACCAGGTCGTTGTTGCTGCCGTCGTCCCGCAGCGCCATTTCTGCGACGATGCCGACCCCCAACCCAAGCCGTACATAGGTTTTGATGACGTCCGAGTCAATGGCTTCCAGCGCAATGCGCGGCTGCAGGTTCTGGGCTGCAAACGCACTGTCTATGCGGGTGCGGCCGGTGAAGGACGGGTGGTAGGTAATCAGCGGTTCGAGCGCCAGGTCTTGCAGCGTAGGGGCCGCGTTTTTGGCCAAGGGATGGTCGGCCGGCATCACCAGCACATGCTGCCACTCATAGCATGGCAGCGTGATCAACTCGTCGTAGTGGGTCAGCGACTCGGTGGCAATGCCGACCTCAGCGACCTCGTCGATCAGCATGCGGGCGACCTGCTCGGGCGAACCTTGATGCAGGCTGATATTGACCTTCGGGAACGCCTCCCGCAGTTTGGCAATTGGTTGCGGAAGCACGTACCGCGCCTGTGTGTGCGTGGTGGCGATCGACAGCGTCCCGCTGTCCTGCGCCGAAAACTGCTCACCGATGCGGCGCAGGTTGCCCACCTCACGCATTATCAGCTCGATGCTCTTCAAGACATATTCGCCGGGTTCGGTGACCCGCCTGAGGCGCTTGCCATGACGCGAAAAAATATCGACCCCCAACTCTTCTTCGAGCTCGATGATGGCTTTCGACACGCCGGGCTGGGAGGTATGCAGCGCCTTGGCGGTTTCAGTCAGATTCAGGTTGCGACGCACCGCTTCCTGCACAAAGCGAAACTGGTGAAGGTTCATGGCGGTTTTTCTCCTGAATTTTCCGGGTAATTATCTGGCGTCAAGGCAGAAAATCCGTAAGGCCGCGTCGGCCTGAGGATCAGCCTGAGCAACGGTAATACGGCTTGCTCGGCACCACCGGACGCAAAAATCGCGGCGTCTTGCGATTTGTTGTTGAGGTCCAGCTTTTGGCCGACGCTTTGTAACCGGCGCACCGCCTCAGACCTCGCCAAGCGCGATCTGGGCCAGCAATGAAATAAGCAGCGGATGCTCGCCCGCAGCGGGAAGCAGCTCGATGAGCAGACCCGGATAGGCAGCGCGTAGTTCAGCGATCAACACCGGAAGATCTTCGCGGGCGTGCTTGCCGACGCCCAAAAAGACCGGAAGCACCCTCAGCTGTCGCACACCCGCGCCGACCAGGGTGGCCGCAGCGTCGGGAAGCGACGGGGTCGTCAGCTCCAGATAAGCGCAATCAACGAGAAGCCCGGGTTAGCGCGCCCCAACATCGCTGGCAACGGCTTCGACCGGCACACGCCACAGCGCGTCCCGGGAGCCGTGGGCAAACAAAATGACGCCGCGATTGCAATTGGTTGGATTCATCGACGCAGCACCAGCCAGCCGAAAGCCCCGAGGGACACGGCCATGTACAGCAAGCCGGGCGTGGCTGCAGCCAGCCAGGGTTGCCAACTGCGCAAATTACCGATGTAGCCAAAGACGTTGTTTAGCATGAAGAAGCTGATGCCGATCATCACCCCGGCGAACACGTAGCCAGCGATCCCGCTGGTTCGGAAATGCAGGTAAGCAAAGGGCAGGGCCAGCATCACCATCACGATGCAGCTGAGCGGGTAAAACACCTTTTTCCAGAACTCGATCTCGTAACGCTGCGCGGTCTGTCCATTGGCGTCGAGGTGGCGCACGTAGTTAAAGAGGTCTATCGTAGCCATACGCTCAGGCTTAAGCAGCGCGACCAAGACTGTCTCGGCGCTGATCGAGTTGCGCCATTCGAAAGTCGGCAAATGCATCTGCCGGACATGGGCATTTTGGGTCTCGTCGCGCGCGCGGTCAGTGCCGGCAACGACGCTGGCTGCCTCCGCTGGAGGGAGGTCGAATTCGACCCTGTCGGCTTTGGTCAACGTCCAGCTGTCGCCGCTTGAAAAGGTCGCGAGCGGCGCACGTGTGGTCGATACCGCCCGTCCGCGGCCATCAAACTCGAAGATCTGCACACCCTGCATGGCGTTGTCCGGGGACAGCGCCTTGACGTTGACGACGTAGCTGTTGTAGGTCTGCTTTTCCTTCAGCCAGGCCCCGGTTTGCCCGACCGTGAGGGTGCTTAGGTAGCGCCCCTTGAGCAGTTGCGAAGCCCGGTCGCTGGACGGAGCAATGTAGTCGCCGACGATGAAGCTCAGTACTACAAACAGTGCGCCCACCCCAAGCAACAAGCGCAAAGCGCGCCAGGGACCCAGGCCGCTGGTGCGCAGGATGGTGAATTCAGAGCTTTGCGCCAGCCGCGCCATAACGAAAATGGTGCCGATAAGGACGGAAATCGGCAGCAATTCATAGATGTGACTGGGTATCAGCAGCGCGACGTAAAGGAGGGCGTGGCGGATCTGGTAGAGGTCGGCTGTCGCGCCCGCCAGGCCTTTTCCCTTACCCAGGTTTTGCAGTTCATCGATCAGATCGAAAAACAGGAAAAGGGAAAGAAAGCCAAGCGTGACCAGCGCGATGGCCGGCAGTACCTCGCCATAAATCAGGCGACGTATGGTTTTCACAGGCCGCTCTCCCGCAGCGGCATCGCATGCAGTCTTCGCCGCTCGCGCGCGCTGCGGCGCAGCTGCCAATTCGAATTGCGTTTAAAGAGCCAGGCCAGCGCCAGCGCCAGAATTCCGCCGTGCAGACCCAACAGCAGCGGACCGAAATCCACCAGTCCGACCGCAATCCAGTTTTGGCCCAGATTGAGCAGATTGTTGTAAACGACGAAGGCGAGCAGCACAAAAATCAGGTTGCCGCTTCGCCCGGCGCGCGGGTTGACGCTAGCCAGCGCCAGCGCCAGCACGACGCAATTGATGGCCGTCAGCGCCAGGCCAAGTCGCCAGGCCAACTCGCTCAGGTTGCTTTTGGTCTGGTCCTGAATCAAGCTCGGCGTCGATAGCAGTTTGGCCTCAGGTGCACCGGCGTTGGCGGGGTCCGAGGTCCCGACCCGCGTCCCGTACTGCTCGAATTCACTGATTTTGAGGGCCGAGCTGCCGTTGGCATTCTCCAGGCGCTGGCCGCCTTCGAGCAGCAGAAATTGCGATCCGGACAGAACCTCCACCCGCCCGGCGCGCGCCGTAGTGATCGCGGTCTTGGAGCTTTCTGTCGAAGCGATGAAGACGTTGTTGCCGGCCCGCTCGCCGGTCTGTTCCCGGTCAATGAAAAACACCCGATTTCCACTGGAGGATTCCTGAAATTGCCCCGGTGCAACCCGGTCGAGGTCGCCCCGCCGTTCGTAACTCTGGCGGATCTCGTCCGTCTGGCGGTTGGCCCAGGGCCACACCACCATAGACATCAGGGCGGTTAGGGCCAAAATCGGACAGGCAAAGCGAAACAGCGGCTGCAGGAATCCGATCAGGCTTTGCCCGCTGGTAAACCACACCGCCATTTCGCTATCGCGGTACATGCGTGACAAGGTGCTGACCAGCGCGACAAAGAGCGACAGAGTTAGCAGCGTGGGAAGCCGGCCCAGCGCAGAGTAGGCCATGAACAGAAAGATGTCCTGAGGATTGATGGTGCCACGCGAGGCCTGGGCCAGGGTGCGGATCAGCACGATCGTCAACACGATGGTGATCAGCGCAACCAGCGTCGCGCCGAAACTGCGCGCCAGCTCTCTGCGGATGGAGGATTGGAATAACATTGCCTGGCAAACGATCCGCGCGTTAATTTAACGTAACCCCAATTGTCACTTGTCTGCGCACATTGAATTATGGACTTCCGACTAAAAACACTAAACCTTGACGAAATCCATACTGAAGTTTGTGACGCCCTGGTCATGCTCATTGCACCCGACTTCAAACCGGGCCCCGGGATTCTGGGTGGCCTGATTGCGAACGCTCTGGCCGACAACGACCTGGAAACCAAGGTCGGCAGCATGCTGTCCGCCTATCGCCCGGCGGGCGTCGCGGCCCGGCGTGTCCTGCTGGTCGGCGTGGGTGACGGGAGCCCGCGCAGCATCCGCGCGGCTGTGTCGGCTGCGAGCGGAACGCTCAAGCATTCCGGCACGCAGCGGGTGACGCTGTGCCTGAGTGGCCTGGTTCATTCAGTGCCGCAGGCAGTACGAACCGCCATTGCGGCATGTGGCGAGGCCTGCTACGTTTACGACACCACCAAGGCCAGTGCCGAGGGCGGAAAAAAAGCAGCAAAGCATTTCACGATTGGCGTGCCGGCCGCTGCCGATGCTCAGGAAGATTTTGCGCGGGCCGTGGCGCTTCTAAAAGGTGTCGAATTTGCCAAGGAATGGGGCAATCGTGCGTCCAACCATGCGACACCGACCCACCTTGCTGCGGCCGCAAAAGATCTCGGTCGCTATCCGGGGATCAAGGTCGAGGTGCTTGGGCCGAAAGAGGTTGGGGAACTCAAAATGGGGGCGCTGGCAGCCGTTGCGCAAGGCTCAAGTGAAGCCCTTCGCTTTGTGATCCTGCACTACCGAGGCGCGTCCAAAAGTACCGCGCCGCTGGTTCTGATCGGCAAAGGAATCACTTTCGACACCGGCGGCATCTCGATCAAGCCAGCGGCCGAGATGGACGAAATGAAGTTCGACATGTGCGGCGCGGCCAGTGTGCTCGGCACCTTCCGCACGCTAGCCGAGCTGCGCCCGGCGCTGAACGTGGTGGGCTTGATTCCGGCCTGCGAGAACATGCCCGATGGCAAGGCCATCAAGCCCGGCGATGTCGTCACCAGCATGAGCGGACAGACCATCGAGATACTGAACACCGATGCCGAAGGGCGACTGGTGCTATGTGACGCGATGACGTATGCCGAGCGATTCAAACCGGCTGCCGTTATCGACATTGCAACGCTGACAGGGGCCTGTGTAGTGGCTTTGGGGGCCGTGCGCAGCGGCCTTTTTTCAACAGACGAAACGCTCGCCGCCTCGCTGCTGGCTGCTGGTGAAAGCGCACAGGATCTTTGCTGGCGCATGCCGCTGGACGATGAGTACGCCGAAGGTCTGAAAACGAATTTTGCGGACGTGGCCAACATAGCGGGGCGGGCCGGCGGAGCCGTGACTGCGGCCAAGTTTCTTCAGCGCTTTGCCAGCAGTTTTCCGTGGGCTCATCTCGATATCGCTGGCACGGCCTGGAAGGGCGGAAGCGCCAAAGGGGCGACCGGTCGCCCCG
>JAJAYS010000293.1 GCA_026786065.1 Polaromonas sp. | reverse complement strand
GTCCTTGATGAAGTTGGCCAACGACTTACGCAGGTCATCAACATTGGCGGAACACGCACGCAGTACTTCGGCCGCACTCGGGTTGTCGAGCAGGGCAAGCAACAGGTGTTCGACGGTAATGAACTCGTGGCGTTGCTGGCGCGCTTCGACAAAGGCCATGTGCAAGCTGACTTCTAGTTCCTGGGCAATCATCGTTCTTCCTTTCGGCTTGCTAAACGGCTTTCTAAGGCCAACGTTACCTGATTTTTTGCGTCGCTTTGTTTGCCGGTCCGCAAAAAGCATTTAAACCAGATATGAGCGGCAATTCTCATAATTCAATGGGCTCGCTGACGCATTGCAGCGGATGACCGTTTTTGCGCGCCGCTTCGGTTACCTGATCGACTTTTGTAGCGGCAACGTCGCGCGAAAACACGCCGCAAATTCCTTTTCCGTCCAGGTGGATCTTCAGCATGATCTGGGTCGCGGTTTCGCGGTCCTTGTTAAAGAATTCCTGTATCACCACCACTACGAACTCCATCGGGGTGTAGTCGTCGTTGAGTAACACCACCTGGAACATCTGCGGCGGCTTGGTCTTTTGCGGCCGCCGCTCCAAAACGACCGACTCTCCGCCGTTCGAGTCGTCGGGCTTGATCGCCGGGGCCGGAGCGGGGGGCCGAACCGGCGGAGTGGGAGGGGTGCGGGTTGCCATGAAATCATTTTAGCGAGCGCGCCACTTAAAAGCGCACAAGGGAGATTACCGGCTTGGTTCACGTTGTGCCGGTGCGGGGCCGGCCGTTAAGGGCGAACGCCCTCCACCTGCGCAATCCGGCCGCAGACCCGTGGGAACCGCATCAAATCCTTTTTTTGGGCCGAGGCGTCGCGCGGGCTCCCGCAACTTCTGTGTCGGCGGTGTCAACCAAGCCGCGAGCGCTGCCGTTACGGTTGGGTCCACGAGCTTTTCGGGGGCTTTTCCCAAACGTCAATTTAAAGGACATTCCAAATGAACAAAATCCTTGCAGTTCTGATCGCCGGCCTTTTCGCAACCGGCGCGTTTGCCGCAGGTCACGCTGGTGCCGCGATGGGAGCCGCGTCCAAGCCCGCTGCTGCTGCGCCAGCCGTACCCGCAACGCCTGCGGCTCCTGCCGCGAAGGCTGAAGCCAAAGCCGAAGCCAAACCAGCCAAGGCCAGTGCGGCCATGTCGGCTGAAGACAAAGCAGCCGCTCGCGCTGCGAAAAAGGAAAAAGCCGCTGCGGCAAAAAAAGCCAAAGCCGACGCTGCTGCCGCGAGTAAATAAATCCCGTTTTATTTCGGTCGAAATGCCCGCCTCGAGCGGGCATTTTTTTGTGTTGTATATCCTTGCCCCAACATTTAGCGCAGGACACCCATGCAGTCATTTCTTCGCGCTTCACCGCCATCGCCCAAACGATCAGGCCCTACACCGATTGCGTTGTTTCTTTGGCTCGCACTGGCAAGCAGCGGCTTCGCGCAGGACGCTCCGCAGCTCGCTTTGCCCCGGATGCATCTGTCGGCCGGCATGCACCGGATCGACGCGCAGGTCGCGCGCACTCCGGAGCACCGTCAAACTGGCTTGATGTTCAGAAAGGCCATGCCGCAGCACGAGGGCATGCTTTTTATTTTTGACGAGGCAGGCCAGCAGTGTTTCTGGATGAAGAACACCTTGCTGCCGTTAACTGCCGCTTTCGTTGATGACGACGGCACCATCGTGAACACCGAGGACATGGCTCCCGAAACCACCCAGTCCCATTGCTCAAAACGCCCGGTCCGCTTTGTGCTTGAAATGAATCAAGGCTGGTTTGCGGGCAAAGGTATAAAGGCGGGCAGCAAATTGACGGGCGAAGTTTTCACCACCAAACGCTGAGTTTGGTCGCAGTCAGGGCTTACCACGGGTATCGCGCCCACTGAACGAGAAAACCGGCTGGTAGCCGGTTTTTTGCTTGTTGTCGTCTAACGCGTCAAGCGAAGTTCTTTTGTGCAAAATCCCAGTTGACGAGATTCGACAAAAAGGTTTCGATAAACTTGGGGCGCTGATTTCTGTAGTCTATGTAGTACGCATGCTCCCAAACGTCAACCGTCAGGAGCGCCTTGTCGCCGGTGGTCAGCGGCGTGCCCGCAGCACCGGTGTTGACGATGTCCACGCTGCCATCGGCCTTTTTGACCAACCAAGTCCAGCCAGAACCAAAATTGCCCACGGCGGACTTTACGAAGGCCTCTTTGAACGCGGCGAAAGTACCGAACTTGGCATTGATGGCGGTCGCAAGGTCCCCGGCGGGCTCTCCTCCGCCAGCAGGCTTCATGCAACTCCAGAAGAAGGTGTGGTTCCAGATCTGCGCTGCGTTGTTGTACAAGCCACCACTGGACTTTTTGACTATTTCCTCCAGGGTCATCGACTCGAACTCGGTGCCTTTTTGCAGGTTGTTCAAATTGACGACATAGGCGTTGTGGTGCTTGCCATGGTGGTATTCAAACGCTTCCTTCGAATAATGCGGCGCGAGCGAATCGATGGCATACGGCAGTGACGGTAGGGTGTGTTCCATAAGTTTCCTGGGTGTGGGTGAAGCAACTGATAAAAAAGTGCAAATGAGAAGCCGAAATAACAGTCGGTAGAAACATTGTAAAAACTAAATCGGTCGGGTCCCCGTCACGGTTAAATCGACCTCGCCGTCCATGAGGGTAGCCTTCAGCGCCTGACCAGCGCCGACAGCCCTCGCCTGAATGACCGGTATCCCGTCCTGGTCGGCGAGCCAGGCATAGCCGCGCTGCAGTACCAGGCGGGGATCCAGCACAGCCAGCCTGAACTGCACCCGCTCGACCCGTTGCCGGTGCTGCCGGAGGGCTGCTGCGAACCGGGCGGGCAATGCAAGGCCTAATTGCGCCGCATTTTGCGTGTTGCGCTCAAGCCTGGTCTTGCTCCGCTGCCACAGCAACTGCGCCAGCGCCGACAGACGCGCCTGCTGCCGCGTCACCAAATGCGATGGCTTGCCGAGGCGGTTCGCCGCCCAGTCGAGTCGTTGCGCACCAGCCTGCAACCGACGCTGGAGCAACGCATTCAGGCGGCTCTCGGCCGCGCCCAGTGCCGAGGTCCAGGTTTCAATCGGCAAGGCACAAAGTTCGGCGGCTGCCGTCGGCGTCGGTGCGCGCAAATCCGCACAGAAGTCGGCAATGGTGAAGTCGGTTTCGTGGCCGACACCGGTAATCACTGGCATCGGGCAGTCAACGATGGCCCGGGCAAGCCGTTCGTCGTTGTATGCCCACAGGTCTTCCATGCTGCCACCGCCGCGCACCAGCAGCAACACGTCCACCTCCCGGCGCTCGCCGGCACGGCGCAATGCCCCGCACAGTTCACTAGCAGCCTGCGCACCCTGCACACCGGCTGCATAGACACACACAGGAGTTTGCGGAACCCGGCGCTGCAAGGCGTGCACCACATCGTGCAGCGCCGCCCCCCCAAGCGACGTCACCACGCCAATGGCACGAGGAAACGCCGGCAGCGGCCGCTTGCGCGCGGGCTCGAACAGACCCTCGGCCTCGAGCTTTGCCTTTAGCGCCATGAACTGCTGAAAAAGATCGCCTTCGCCAGCACGCTGCACGGACTCGGCAATCAATTGCAGTTCGCCGCGCTGTTCATACACTGCAAGCCGACCGCGCACCTCGATCTGCTGGCCATCACCGAGCTCGAAACCAGTCATTGCCGCCGCTCGTCGGAATAACGCGCATCGAAGCTGCCCAGCTTGGTCTTTAATCGAAAAGTAGCAATGTCCACTCGATGCCCTGGAAAAGCCGGTAACTTCCCCGGTCACTGCAACCGGACTGAACCGAGCGTCAACTGCACCGGAAACGGCGCGTAGCAACGCGCCAACAGCCCAAACGCGCGGGATGCCCCCGTCAAACGAGGAGGCAGGACCGGATGCGTCGTGCTTAAACATACGACTGCTCATAACCCGCAGTTGCTAAACGCTCCACAATCTGGGTGGTGCTGCAGATTGCGCCCAAAGGTCCTACAGATAACGCAAAGTTCGCGTAAGTCATTGATTTTGCTAGACCTCATAGTGCCTAATTTTTCATCGATTTGGGAGATTTGAGCATTGGCGCGGTTTTGACGGGTTTCGACTGACACTTGACCACAAAGTTATCCACAACTTCTGTGGGCTAATTCTTACAACGTGGCCTTTAAAAAACACCGGTAACGAAGCCGGTCTGGCTTCTGCTTTTCCCGGTGGCCCCTGGGCCATAATCCAGCCAAGATTGTTGCGGGAGACGGCATTTTGTTTTCGATCATACAAGCGGCTGGATGGCCCATCGCGCCCCTGATTGCCTGCTCAATCCTGGCGCTGGCACTGGTTTTTGAGCGCTTCCTGACGCTTAAAACCTCCCGGGTTGCACCGCCCAGACTGACCGATGAAGCGATCCTGGTGTCGCGTTCCGGCCTCCCGGCAGTCGAAGTCGTCCGCCAACTGGAGCAAAACTCTGTGCTCGGCGAAATTTTGGCCAGCGGCTTTCGCGCCCTAAATGCCAACCCGCGCATTACCGAGGTCGATTTGAACGCCACACTGGAAAGCTCGGGCCGCCAGGCGGCCCACCAGCTTGAGCGCTATCTGGCCGCACTGGCGACCATCGCCTCAGCCGCACCGCTACTCGGCCTGCTGGGTACGGTGATCGGCATGATCGAAATTTTTGGTTCGCAGGCCGGCGGCGGCGCGGCAGGAAGCGGCTCGGGCGGCAACCCGGCCCAGTTGGCACAGGGCATCTCCATTGCGCTGTACAACACGGCATTTGGGCTGATTGTTGCCATCCCGGCGCTGATTTTCTGGCGCTACTTTCGCGGTCGGGTTGACGGATATCTGCTGACAATGGAACTCGCTTCGGAGCGTTTTGCCAGACACCTGAACACCTTGCGCAAATGAACTTCCGACTCCGCCCTCACGACGAACCGGAGATCAACCTGATACCGTTCATCGACGTGCTGCTTGTGGTGCTGATTTTTTTGATGCTTTCGACCACCTACAGCAAGTTCACAGAGATGCAGGTCAATCTGCCGGCGGCTGATCTGGACAAGCAGCGCGACTACCCAAAGGAAATCATCGTGGCGGTCAGCAGCGATGGGCGCTACATGGTCAACAAGCTGCCGGTTGAAGGACGCGGAGTTGAAAGCCTCGGACGCGCCCTCGCACAGGCGGCCTCGGCGGGCAAAGACAGCACGGTCATCATTAGCGCAGACGCCAATGCAAGCCACCAGGCCGTGGTATCGGTGATGGAAGC
Organism: Polaromonas sp.; assembly: GCA_026786065.1. Lineage (GTDB taxonomy): Bacteria > Pseudomonadota > Gammaproteobacteria > Burkholderiales > Burkholderiaceae_C > Polaromonas. The sequence continues at coordinate 15,728 of JAJAYS010000293.1, read as the reverse complement.
AGCGCGGCGCCAGGGCCTGAATCAGATCACTTTTGCGACGCAAAGCAGTCAGAGCGCCGGCGCGCCTTGAAAATCCTGAAGTTTCGAAGCCGCACTCGCAGGCGGCAAGCCATCGATGCTGCCTGAATTTTTCCAGGCTACCTGGGCCGAGCGAACCTGGGCAGCACGCTTGCTATGGCCGATGGCTCAGCTCTACCGTGGGCTGCTCGTGGCCCGCAGTTGCGCCTATCGCTGCCATTTGATTCCCTCAAGGCGCTTCGCAGTTCCGGTGGTTGTCATTGGCAATGTTGTGGTCGGCGGGGCCGGGAAAACCCCTCTGGTTATCTCGATGGTGCGGCACTTGCAGGCACGCGGTCTGAACGTGGGCGTTGTGTCGCGCGGCTATGGGCGGAACATGCGGCAATCGCTTGAGGTCCTTGCTACCACGCCAGTGCAGCATTCTGGCGATGAACCTGCTCTCATCAAGCGCGCCACCGGCGCGCCCGTCTTTGTGGCCCGGCGGCGCGCTGACGCGGTTGGCATGCTGCTTGAGCGGCATCCAGGGATTCAGGTGGTGATCACCGATGACGGGCTTCAGCATACGGCGCTCCAGCGCGATATCGAAGTCGTGGTGTTCGACGACCGGGGCGTCGGCAACGGCTGGCTGCTGCCGGCTGGGCCGCTGCGCGAGCCCTGGCCCAGACCCGCCATGAAGGCCCGGCAAATACTGCTGCACACCGGCATGGTTGCGGCTTTCTCAGGCTTTACCTCGACCCGCAGACTGGCTCTGCATGGGGTCGCCGGCGACGGAAGCCGGGTTTCGCTGGCCGATCTGCGGCACACCCCAATCACCGCAATGGCCGGCATCGCGAATCCGGACGGGTTTTTCTCCATGTTGCGCGCGCGCGGCCTGGCGTTCGCGGCCACGGTGGAACTGCCGGACCATGACGATTTTGAATCGCTGGACCTGCGCGGCTACGCTGGCTCGACCGTGCTGTGTACCGAAAAGGATGCGGTCAAACTGTTTGCAAAACCCACCCCGGCTAACTGCAAGCTGCTTGCGGTGCCATTGATTTTTGAACCTGAGCCTGCGTTTTACACGGCTTTTGACAGTCTGCTGGCTGAGTTTCTTTCTCCATTACCATCGAATCATGGACACCAAACTTCTTGAATTGCTGGTCTGCCCCGTGACCAAGGGGCCTCTCGATTACGACCGCGAGAAGCAGGAGTTGATCTCCTGCAGCGCACGCCTTGCCTACCCGGTGCGCGATGGCTTGCCCGTGCTGCTGGAGCATGAGGCGCGGCCCCTGTCTGACGAAGAACTCGGCTTGTAGCGGCTTGCCGGCTCGCGGTGAATGAAACGTGGCGCTTTTGCAAGCGCATCCTGAACCCTGGCCCTATGCGCTCACTCGCCCTATGTCCTTCACCGTCCTGATCCCGGCCCGGCAGGCTTCGACGCGCCTCCCCAACAAGGCACTCGCCGACCTTGGCGGCGCCCCGATGGTCGTGCGCGTGGCCCAGCAGTCCCTGAAAAGCAGGGCGCGCCAAGTCGTGGTGGCAACGGACAGCGTCGAGATCGCCCAGCTATGCGCGCAATTCGGTGTTGCTGCCGTCATGACCGAAACCGGCCACTTGAGCGGCACCGACAGACTGGCGCAAGCCTGCGGACTACTCGACCTCCCGGACACGGAAGTGGTGGTCAATGTCCAGGGCGACGAGCCGCTGATCGACCCGGCGCTGATCGATTCGGTCGCTGCCGTGCTGGTGCAGCGCGAAGACTGTGCGATGTCCACTGCAGCGCATGTGATCGAATCGCTGGAAGACTTCCTGAACCCGAATGTCGTCAAGGTCGTGACCGACGCGCGCAGCACGGCGTTGTACTTCAGCCGCGCCTCGATCCCGGCAGACCGGTCGGGTGCGGGCAATGCATGGTGGCAGGCCGCGGGTGGCATTGCGCCACCCTTGCGCCATGTCGGCCTGTACGCCTATCGCGCCGGCTTCTTGCGCCAGTTCCCCAAGTTGCCTCCAGCCCCGTTGGAACAACTGGAGTCGCTGGAGCAGTTGCGGGCTTTATGGCATGGCTTTCGCATTGCCGTTCACATCACCGCAGAGGCACCGGGTCCTGGCGTCGATACGCCTGCAGATCTGGAGCGCGCCCGGCGTTTTTTCGCCTGAACACACCCGTGCTTTCGGCTTCTGCGCAGGGCTTGCGCTCAAGTCTGCGTGATATCCTTGCGACAAAAAATTGGCCCGAAATTCTGGACCGATGCAAGCTGTTTACGGCTTGCAATCGGCAGCGCGACCTGCCGCTTGTCCCGGCGGCGAAGTTTGCAGCGGCTACGACTTTGATAAAAATCCAAGGAGACTCATGAGACTGATTTTGTTGGGCGCGCCAGGCGCCGGCAAGGGGACGCAAGCGACCTTTATTTGCAGAAAATACGCGATTCCGCAAATTTCGACCGGCGACATGCTGCGCGCAGCCGTTAAAGCCGGGTCACCACTGGGAGTCGAGGCGCAGAAAATCATGGCGTCAGGGGGCCTGGTCGGTGACGACCTGATCATCGATCTCGTTAAAGACCGGATTGCACAGCCCGACTGCGCGCGGGGCTTTCTCTTCGATGGATTTCCCCGCACCATTCCACAGGCCGACGCGATGAAAGCCGCCGGCGTCAAGATCGACTACGTGCTGGAGATCGACGTGCCGTTCGACGCCATCATTGAGCGCATGAGCGGTCGCCGGTCCCACGCGGCGTCGGGCCGGACCTACCATGTAAAGCATAACCCGCCCAAAACCGACGGGATAGACGACCTCACCGGAGAGCCGCTGATTCAACGCGAAGACGACCGCGAAGAAACGGTTCGCAGGCGGCTCGAAATTTACAGCGCCCAGACCCGCCCGTTGGTCGATTACTACGCCCGCTGGGCTCTGGCCGAGCCCGCTGAGGCACCCCGCTACCGCGCGATCAGCGGTATCGGTGGGGTTGATGACATCACGACTCGGGCTTTCGCCGCGCTGGCTGACTGACCCGGCGCCCTTCGGCGGCGCAGGCTTGAGCCTCTTGCAAAGACTCAGACCGGACTTGAGCGCAGCGCGTAAATCTTGCTGTCCAGAAACACATACTCGGCGCGCAATATCGCATCGCCCTTCTCGGCTGTGAATGTAAAGCCAAGCACCGCCAGCGCGGCGCCTGGCTTGATCTCGGGCAGCTTCCAGGCCTGCAGCCGCGTCAGCGGTGCAAGTTCAATCCCCCAACGCTTGTCAGATCGCGTCGGAAGCCTTGCCTTGGCGAGCAAGGCTTTACCGTCGACGGGTGCGCTTTGCTCCGGCAGTGCGCGCTGCGCCAAATCGGGGGAAGCCGCAGCGCCGCGGGCTAGTCAAGCAGAAGCTCGGCATGCGGGTTTTGCCAAGTGACCTTGAAAACCTGGCCCTCAAGGTAAATAGGTCTGTCCTGATCAAAACTGCTCCAGCCGTGGTGCGCGAGCGCCGATTTATGAATCAGTCCACTTGCCGCAGCAGCCATTGCGGACAGCCTCAAGATTTCACGTCGCTTCATCGTCTGGACTCCAGGTTGAAAGTGCAATGGGCTAAAGGTAAGCAATCCAGCGGCCACAGCCCACGACAGCCAGCCAGATCAACGTTGATCCCACCATTTGTACGCGGGCCACACGATCAAGGCGTCCCAGCGAATTGCGGCCATGAAACCAGGCCGCGTTGCACGCCGCAGCCAATAACAACAGCATCTTCAGGGTAAAAGCCCTGTTGGACAGCAACTCGGCCGGCTGGGATGAAAACATCAGCAGTCCCGATGCCGCAGCCAGGGTGAATCCGGTAGCCGCCAACAGCAGACTCAATCTGGCCAGAGGGCCGATCGGCAATGCAGCGCCAAAACCAAAAACCCGTAGCTCGAGCAGCACCAGGTTTCCAAGCAGCAAAGCGATGCCGATGATGTGAACAACTCCCAGCGCCGGATAGGCCCAAGGGTGCGACCCGAGCTCAGGAAACATCGGCAGATTGGTCGCCATCCCGGTCCTTCTGCATCAATTCGAGCAAAAGGGCGATGCGCGCCTTGACCGGCGTCAGACCGGCCGAATCCGGCAGCTTGTCGCCGGCTTTGGCAAGCACCTGGCCAGCAACGCAGCGGCTGGCTCGAACGACACGCACGCCTGCAGCCTGTGGCGACAAAAGCGCCTGCTCCAGATCGACATGTAAGGAGCCGTTGCCAGTGCCGGCAACGACCAGCCCGCGAACGCCCTGCGCGACCAGCGCCTCGACCAGCCGGCCGTCGGCGCCAGCATAATTCATGACGATCTCGACACGCGGCCAGTGCGCCGGATCGGGCAAACTCTGCGCGAGAGACTCAGCCGCTATACTTTCAGGAGCTACCTGCGCCCGTCCCTGCTTGTCGAATGGCCATTCGCGCATCAAGCGAAGGCGGCCCTCCTCGACATGGCCAATGACACCCGCATCGCCCGAATCGAATGCATCAAGACGGTAGGGATGGACTTTTTGCACGTCCCGCGCCGCATGAATGCGGCCTGCGCAAACCACCACCACGCCGCCTGCGCCGGGCCAGCGAGCCACGCAGACCGCATCGCGCAAATTCTGCGGGCCGTCGGCTTGCAGCGAGCTTGCAGGCCGCATCGCACAGGTCAGTACCACGGGTTTGACCGGACGGCAGACCAGGGAAACGAAGAACGCGGTTTCCTCCAAAGTGTCGGTACCGTGCGTGATGACAAGGCCCTTGACTTCATCGCGCGCCAGAAAATGCGTTACCCGCTGCGCCAGCAGGCGCCATACGGCAAAGCCCATGTCCTTGCTGTCGATCTGCGACACCTGCTCAGTCAGCAGCAACTTTGCCTCACCGAGGCCTGGTACCGACGCCGTCAGGCTCTCTATCCCAAGCTGCGCGGCCGTGTAGCCAATATTGTCCAGCGCGTCAATTGACCTGCCGGCAATCGTGCCCCCGGTGCCCAGAACCACGATTGACCCGGCTTGCATGGTGATTTCTCCAAAAATTGCAAAAGTCGAAAAACTGGATGAAAATACAGCAGCTGTTTATTAAAACAGGTCGCGCGTCAAAGAATGGCGCTCGCGAACAGCAATGCACATTCATTTATAACTGACCCTGTCAATGGAGCCAGCCATGAGCATTCTCGACGACGCCGCCCCTTCAGCCGAAGCCCCAAAACTCACTGCCCGGCAGCAGCAAATTCTCGAGTTGATTCAAAGCGCAATTGCTCGAACCGGTGCGCCGCCGACTCGGGCAGAAATCGCTACCGAGTTGGGTTTTCGTTCGGCCAACGCAGCTGAAGAACATTTGCAGGCGCTGGCACGAAAAGGCGTGATCGAGCTGGTCAGCGGTACATCTCGGGGAATCCGCCTTCGAGTCGACACGCTTCGCGCACTGAACAGCCTGCGCATGAAGCAGTTTTCGCTGCCGCTGCAAAGCCTGGCCCAGCTTGCGTTGCCACTGGTCGGGCGGGTTGCGGCCGGCAGTCCGATCCTGGCCCAGGAACACATTGAGCAAACCTACTATTTCGAGAGCAGCCTGTTCGCGCGCCAGCCCGACTACCTTCTCAAAGTTCGTGGCATGAGCATGCAGGGCGTCGGCATCATGGACGGCGACCTGCTGGCCGTCAAACAGGCCAAAGAGGCCAAAAACGGACAAATCGTCGTAGCACGCCTCGGGGACGAAGTGACCGTCAAACGCTTTCGGCGGATCCGCGACACGATCGAGCTGTTGCCAGAAAACCCGGACTTCCAAACCATCGTTGTGGGGCCTGGTGAACCCTTCGAGCTGGAAGGGCTGGCAGTCGGTCTGATTCGGAACACGATGCTGATGTAAACCAATTTTGGCCGTCAGGTGGCGGGCGTTTGGCCGGTGGTGGCCAACACCCTGTCGGCGTTTCGCGGCTCAGGAGCATCAAGCTCGCAGAGTGCCTTTAAAAATCCTGCCTGTGTAAAACCCCCAACTGGAGTTCATCATGGGAATCGTCAATTTTTCACACCGCTCTTTTTTGGCTTCGCTTGCCGCACCGCTGGTTTCACCGGCACAAAGCCTGATCCGGTGGTTTCGGTTGTCGGCTGAGGCTTCATGCACCGGCGCGTACCGGGGCGCCAAGGCCGAGCTGCATCTGGCGCCTCAGCGGGTCCGAAGCGTCGAGCGCCGGCCATCGGCCTTCAACGTGCAGGATCCAGCGCGCATCACTGCGGCGCCTCAAGCCGCGCTGGCCAACCGAGTTACGGTTGTCCGTGAGGCAGACCGCTCAGTGCGGCGCGGCGTCGCCGGGCGAATGGTGATCTCTGGCCGCATGGCCGACGTGTGTGACGAACTGGAGCGCATGGTGCAACGCAGCGACGCGCGGGCGTAGCACGCGGCGCCGACGAGCGCCCGATGCGAAGCCAGCGGGCGAAGGGAGTCTCGGCATGTCCCGGCAAGGCTTGCGTTTTATTACAAGTGCCCCGTCCATAGCATCAAGCCGTTGCCGAAGAAAAAGTGTTGCATGCACAATATCGGCATGAATATTGTCATCCTCGACGACTACCAGGATGCAGTGCGCAAGCTGGCCTGCGCTGCCAAGCTCGACGCTTACCCGGCCAAGGTCTATACCAATACGGTGAAGGGCGTCGGACAGCTGTCAGTCCGGCTGAAAGACGCCGATGTGATTGTGCTGATTCGCGAGCGTACCCAGCTCACCCGGCAGGTGATAGAAAAGCTGCCAAAGCTCAAATTGATCGCGCAGACCGGCCGCATCGGCAGCCACGTTGATGTAGCGGCATGCACCGAACGGGGTATTGCTATCGCCGAAGGCGTCGGCTCCCCCATCGCACCGGCGGAACTGACCTGGGCGTTGGTTATGGCGGCAATGCGCCGCTTGCCTCAGTATGTGGCGCACCTCAAGCACGGCGCGTGGCAGCAGGCTGGCCTGAAGGCCGGATCGATGCCGCCCAACTTCGGCCTTGGTTCGGTGCTCAAAGGCAAGACGCTGGGCATCTGGAGCTACGGGAAAATCGGCCAGATCATCGCTGGTTACGGCCGGGCTTTCGGCATGCGCGTGCTGATATGGGGGCGCAGCGCGTCGCGTGAAAAAGCCCAGGCCGACGGTTTTGAACTCGCCACCAGCAAGGCCGATTTTTTTGCGCAGAGCGATGTTCTCAGCCTGCACCTGCGTCTGAACGAGGAGACCCGCAGCATCGTCACGCTCGAAGACCTTTCGCGCATGAAACCTACCTCCTTGCTGGTCAATACTTCGCGCGCCGAGCTGATCAGCCCCGAAGCGCTGCTGGCTGCGCTCAACCGCGGTCGGCCGGGCTTCGCTGCCGTCGATGTGTTCGAGTCCGAGCCCATCTTGCAGGGCCACGCCCTGCTTCGGCTTGAGAACTGCATTTGCACGCCGCACATCGGTTACGTCGAACAAGACAGCTATGAGATGTATTTCGGCTCGGCTTTCGACAACGTGGTGAATTTCATCGAAGGCCGGCCGACCAACATCATCAACCCGGCCGCGTTGCAGTCGCGCCGTTGACCAACGCGATGACAGCCGTTTTTCGCCTTGTTGGTGTGGTTGGCGCCGGCGCGATGGGCAACGGCATTGCCCAGCTCGCCGCACAGGCGGGTAGCCAGGTCTTGCTGCACGACATTCGCCCCGGTGCCGCCGACGCTGGCGTGGCCGCCATCACCGCCCAATGGAACAAGCTGGTTGCCAAGGAGCGCATGGGCAGCGCTGAGGCGGCCGCCTGCCACAGCCGGCTTGCTGCGGTGGCCAGCCTGGCCAGCCTGCAGGAATGCGATCTGGTCGTTGAGGCCATCGTCGAGCGTCTGGATGCCAAGCAGGCGCTTTTTGCCGAACTCGAATCGACGCTCAATTCCCGTGCGGTGCTGGCGACCAACACCTCTTCACTTTCGGTAACCGCGATTGCCGCGCGGCTGGCGCGACCAGAGAACGTCGCCGGGTTTCATTTTTTCAACCCGCCACCGCTGATGAAGCTGGTCGAAGTGGTCGCAGGGCTTAAAACCGACGCAGCCGTTTGCAATCGCCTGGCCGATTTCACTCGCGAAATGGGTCACACCGCCGTGATGGCGAAAGACACACCGGGCTTTATCGTCAACCACGCCGGGCGGGGCTACGGAACGGAGGCCCTGCGGATTGCGGGCGAGGGCATCGCCGATTTCGCGACCATCGACCGGGTGCTGCGTGAGCAGGTCGGCTTCAAACTCGGCCCGTTCGAGCTGATGGACTTGACGGGACTCGACGTCTCCCAGCCGGTGATGGAAGCCATTTACCACCAGTATTTCGAGGAAAGCCGCTACCGACCCAGCGTGATCGCTGCCCAGCGCCTGGCCGGCGGCGTACTCGGCCGCAAATCGGGCAAGGGCTTTTACGACTATCCGGGCGGCAAGCAGCAATGCGCAGCCGAGCCCCCGCCACCGGCGGTCAACGAGATCCCGCCGGTCTGGGTTTCGCCACGGGCCGCGCGGCGCTCCGAACTGCTTGAGTTGCTGAAAAGCCTGCACGCAAACATGGAAACCGGCACTTCGCCATCGCCGCAGGCGCTGGTGCTCGTCGCACCGCTCGGCTTTGACATCACCACGGTTGCCGTGGTCGAACGCCTGGACCCGGCGCGCACCGTCGGCATCGACCTGATGATCGACGACGCGGCAACGCGGCGGCGTGTTCTGGCCACCAACCCCGCGACCCGACTCGACATGCGCGACGCAGCGCACGCCCTGTTTGCCAGAGACGGCAAGCCCGTCAGCGTCATTCGCGACAGCGGCGGCTTCACCACGCAGCGCGTCGTGGCAACCATCGTCAACATCGCCAGCGACATCTGTCAGCAGGGCATTTCCTCGCCGCGCGACCTCGAAAAGGCCGTCACACTGGGTTTGGGCTACCCGATGGGTCCCCTTGCAATGGGCGACCGCTACGGCCCGACCAACGTGCTCGAAGTACTGTTCAACATGCAGACCGTTTATGGCGACCCGCGCTACCGGCCTTCGCCCTGGCTCAGGCGCCGGGGCGCCATCGGACTCAGCCTGACTCACGAGGAGAATTGATGTACGACGCCCACCGCCTGCTCCGGCTGTTTATTTCAATGCGTTCGCAGCAAGGGGCGCCTTGATGGCCGGCTCACTGACCAGCACCACCGAAGGCCGGACGCTGGTGCTGAAGATCAGCAATCCCGACGTCAAAAATGCGCTGGCCCCGGAGATCGTCGCTGCAGGCATCGAAGTCCTGAGCGCAGCGGAGAAAAGTCCGGATATCCGCAGCGTCGTCATTACCGGTGAAGGCGGCATGTTTTGCGCCGGCGGCAACCTCAATAGCCTGCAGGCCAGGCGCCGCGAGCCGCGCGAAGTACAGGCGCAAAGCATCGAAGCGCTGCACAACTGGATAGACGCCATTCGCACCTACCCCAAACCGGTGATTGCCTGCGTTGAAGGCGCCGCCGCGGGAGCCGGCTTTTCGCTTGCGCTAGCTTGCGACATGATCGTGGCAGCGAGCGATGCGGTGTTTGTGATGTCCTACAGCACCGTCGCGCTTTCGCCCGATGGCGGCGGCAGTTGGGCGATTGCCCGCGCGGTACCACGTGCGCTGGCCAGCGAATGGCTGATGACCGGAACCCGGATCGATGCGCAGCGACTTGCGCATTTTGGCCTCGTAAACTGGGTCTGTGAGCCCGGCCAGGCTCTTGCAGAAGGCCTGGCGCTCGCGGCGCAACTCGATGTGCGCGCACCCAATGCGCTGGCCAGCATCAAGGAGCTGATAAGCGACGCCGCAAACAACAGCCTGAGTGCCCACCTGGGCAGCGAGCGCGACCATTTTGTCGCCAACCTGCACCATGCCAATGGCGGCGAAGGTATCGACGCGTTTTTACAGAAGCGCCAGCCGCGCTATCGCTAGCCAAAGCCGACCGGAAGCCATCTTTCCATCCTGAAGGTCATCCAGTAATGAGCGATTTCCAGCATTTTTCCGGTACCCGCCCCATCACCGGGCCGCAAGCTTTCGACTTGGCTGCGCTCACCGCCTATCTGGCCCGGCACCTGGCAGGCTTTGAGGGTCCGCTCAGCGCGGAGATATTCAAGGGCGGCCAGTCGAACCCAACCTACCAGCTGACGACGCCGAACAAGTCCTACGTGATGCGCAGCAAGCCCGGTCCTGTCGCCAAACTGCTGCCCTCGGCGCATGCGGTCGAGCGTGAGTTCCGGGTTATGCAGGCCCTGCACGACACCGATGTACCGGTGGCCCGGATGCATTGTCTGTGCGAGGACGAATCCGTCATTGGCCGTGCTTTCTACGTGATGGAATTTGTTGAGGGCCGCGTGCTGTGGGATCAGTCTTTGAGCGCAATGGCGCGCGACCAGCGCGGTGCAATCTACGACGAAATGAACCGCGTGATCGCCGCGCTGCACAAGGTGGACTTCGCCCGCTGCGGTTTGGGCGACTACGGCAAACCGGGCAATTATTTCGAGCGGCAGATCGGCCGCTGGAGCCGGCAATACCTTGCGTCGGTCACCGCGCCGATTGCCGAGATGGATCAGCTGATGGAATGGTTGCCAGCCAACATGCCGGTCAGCGCCCGCGACGAGTCGCAGGTCCGCATCGTCCACGGCGATTTCCGGCTCGACAATCTGATGTTTCATCCCACCGAGCCGCGGGTTCTGGCAGTGCTGGACTGGGAACTGTCCACCCTCGGCCATCCGCTGGCCGACTTCAGCTACCACTGCATGGCCTGGCATATTCCACCCGGCGCGTTTCGCGGCATCGGTGGGCTCGACGTCGAAAGTCTCGGCATTCCGACCGAAGCGGCCTACATCCGTCGTTATTGCGATCGCACCGGCATTACAACGCCCGAGTCGTTGGCGCAAGACTGGAATTTTTATATGGCCTACAACCTGTTCAGGCTGGCGGCCATTTTGCAGGGCATCGCCAAACGGGTTGAAACGGGAACCGCAGCAAGTGCGCAGGCCAAGACTTCTGCTTCCGGCGCACCGGTGCTTGCCCGCCTGGCCTGGGATTTCGCCCGGCGAACCTGATTCGACGCTTGCGCGGCCCGGCTTTTCATAGCAAGCCGAACTTAATCACCCGTTTAATCACTCAGGAGACTCCACATGGATTTCAGCTACACGGCCAAAGTCAAGGAATATCAGGCTCGCCTGCTGTCCTTCATGGACGACCACATCTACCCAAATGAGGCACGTTTCTTTCGCGAGATTGCCGCCAATCGGGCCAAAGGCGACGCCTGGATCCCGACGCAGCTCATAGAAGAGCTGAAGGTCAAGGCCCGCGCGGCGGGCTTGTGGAACCTGTTTCTGCCGCATTCGCCGCGCGCTCCCGAAGGGCTGTCCAATCTCGAATATGCGCCGCTGTGCGAGATCATGGGACGCGTGCCTTTCGCCGCCGAGGTCTTCAACTGTTCGGCCCCCGACACCGGCAACATGGAAACAATCGCCCGCTACGGCTCCGAGGCCAACAAGGACAAATGGCTGGAGCCCTTGCTCAAAGGCGAGATCCGCTCCGCTTTTTTGATGACCGAGCCTGAAGTGGCCTCATCGGATGCGACCAACGTGCAGTGCCGCATCGAGCGCGATGGCGACAGCTACGTCATCAACGGCTTGAAATGGTGGTCGTCGGGTGCGGGGGATCCGCGCTGCGCGGTGTACATCGTGATGGGCAAAACCAACCCCGACGCGGGTCGCCACGAACAGCAGTCCATGATTCTGGTGCCTGCCAAGGCCCAAGGCGTTGAAGTCCTCCGCCCGCTCAGCGTTTTCGGCTACGACGATGCGCCGCACGGCCACATGGAAGTGCGGCTGAAGAATGTCCGGGTGCCGGTTGGCAACCTGCTGCTGGGCGAAGGCCGCGGCTTCGAAATTGCGCAAGGTCGGCTTGGCCCTGGCCGAATCCACCATTGCATGCGCAGCATAGGCAGCGCCGAGCGTGCGCTCGAACTGATGTGCCAGCGTCTCAATTCGCGGGTGGCTTTCGGCAAGCCGATTGCGCGTCAGTCGGTCTGGGAAGAGCGCGTGGCCGAGGCGCGCTGCATGATTGAGCAGGCCCGGCTGCTGACCCTGAGGGCTGCCTACATGATGGACACGGTTGGCAACAAGGTCGCCAAGGCCGACATCGCAATGATCAAGGTCGTCGCACCCAACATGGCATGCCAGATCATCGACTGGGCCATCCAGGCGCATGGCGGGGCTGGCGTGTCGGACGACTTCCCGCTGGCATACGCGTATGCCCACCAGCGCACGCTCCGACTGGCCGACGGCCCTGATGAAGTTCACCGCGCTTCGTTGGCCAAGCTCGAATTTGCCAAGCACCTGGCAATAACGACCGCACCAGCCGCCTGACGCGGGGCAACCATGATCACCGTGTATTCGTGGCCGACGCCAAATGGCCACAAGGTTCACATCATGCTGGAGGAATGCGGCCTGCAGCTCGGCCGCGACTGGCAGGCGCTTCCGGTGAACATTGGTGCGGGCGAGCAATTCACACCCGAATTCCTGGCCATCAGCCCGAACAACAAGATTCCCGCCTTGCTGGACCCTGATGGCCCGGACGGCGAGCCGATTACCTTGTTCGAGTCCGGTGCCATCCTGCTCTACCTCGCAGCGCAAACCGGCCAGTTTTTGCCGTCGTCAGACCGGGAGAAGTTCGAGGTTTTGCAATGGCTGATGTTCCAGATGGGCGGGGTCGGGCCGATGTTGGGCCAGGCGCACCACTTTCGCATCTACGCGCCCGAAAAAATCGACTACGCGGTCAAGCGCTACACCAACGAAGCCAAGCGGCTTTACGGCGTGATGGACAAGCGCCTGCAGCACAGCGCTTTCATCGGTGGCGACCACTACTCCATTGCGGACATGGCGATTTTTCCGTGGCTGCGCAGTTGGGCCGACCAAGGCATCGATTGGGCCGATTTTCCGTCCCTCAAGCGCTGGTTCGATCTTGTCGCCGCACGCCCGGCCGTGCAGCGTGGCGTGCAGGTACTGGCCCATCTTCGCAAGCCGCTGACCGACAACACCGCGCGCGGCATGCTGTTTGGATCTGCCCAGTACCAGAAACGCTGAGCCCCTGAGGCTGCGTCGGCCGTCATCCGAATGCCGAAGTTTTTTGCCGCGTCAAAGCGCCGAACCGAACCACACGTCAAGCGGCCCCTGATCGACTCATCAACCGGGCGGCTGGAGCATCTTGCAAAGAATAAAATTCGCCCATGCCCCATACCAAAACCCGGTTGCTGACCTCCCTCATTAGTTTGTCTGGCCTGCTGCAAGGCTGCACTGTGCTGGCCATCGCCGATGCGGTCGGAACGGTTGCAGTGAAATCGGTTGAGCTTGCCGCCGACGCCGCCATCGGGGTCGTCAAGATTTCAGGTAAAGCCATTGGCGCCGCTGCAGATGCGGTCACGCCCGCGAACACGGATTGATGAGGCGCCGGGCGGGGCGAGGTTCAACTGAAACCGTCAGCGCCCTGGATAACGCCGGCCCGCAGGGTCCCGGCCATTGCGACTTTCGGCGCCTGCGGCGACCTTTCGGAAGCGGATTTGGTCTGCCCGGAGGGGATCGAACCCCCGACAACCGGCTTAGAAGGCCGGTGCTCTATCCAACTGAGCTACGGGCAGAAACAGGGAGCGTGCGCAAGGCAACAGCGCGCGGCAAAACTTACTACCGCAGATACGAAAAAAGCCCACTGTAGGTGAGCTTTTTAAAGAATCTTGGTCGGAGTACAAGGATTCGAACCTTGGACCCCCTGGTCCCAAACCAGGTGCGCTACCAGACTGCGCCACACTCCGACAAGAGCCAAATTATAGCTGCCCGCACCAACAAAGATCGGAGCGGCCTATTTTTTTGCTGGCAGTGCGTTTGGTCCCGGTGCGGCGGGTCTCGCGCTCTTCTCGCCGCTCGGCCGCGCCGCATTGCACCCCGGCACAAGCCGCCCCGCGCCGTTTTCCATCGAACCGCTGTTTTCGGGTTTTACACTAGCGTCGCCGCTTCGGCGCCTTCTACCATTGGCCCCGCATCAGACCTTGACCAGGCACCGCCTGATCTGCCCGATTTTCCAAAATATTCCAATCCACCAGGAGTCTTCTCGATGACCTCTCGCCGCCTCGTTTTGACGCGCAGCGCCGCCCTAGTCGGCGCCGCATCCACCGCCCTGCTGCTTCCCCAAATCGGTCGGGCGCAGTCCGGGAAGGTGCGCGTCGGCCTCATGCTGCCCTACACCGGCACTTTTGCCCAACTCGGCGTGGCTATCGAAAACGGCTTTCGGCTGGCAATCAATGAGCAAGGCGGCAAGCTCGGGGGCCGGGAGATCGAGTATTTCAAGGTCGATGACGAGTCCGACCCGTCGAAGGGCATTGAAAACGCGAACAAGCTGGTCCAGCGCGACAAGGTCGATGTGCTGGTCGGCACCGTGCATTCCGGCGTGCAGATGGGCATCCAGAAAGTCGCTCGCGACTCCGGTGTGCTGAGCCTGATTCCCAACGCCGGGGTGCATGCTGCTACGCGCGGCCTGTGCGCCCCCAACGTGTTTCGTACCTCGTTCACCAATTCGCAGCCCACGCGGGCATTGGGCCAGGCGATGGTCGCCAAGGGCCACAAAACGGCCGTCTGGATTACCTGGAAATACGCTGCAGGCGACGAGGCTTTCGAGGGTTTCAAGGAAAGCTTCACGGCTTCTGGCGGCACCATCATCAAGGAACTCGGCCTGCCCTTCCCGCAAGTGGAGTTCCAGGCGCTCCTGACAGAAATCGCCGCACTCAAACCCGACGCGGTCGCCTGCTTTTTTGCCGGCGGCGGTGCAGCGAAGTTCATCCGCGACTATGCGGCGGCGGGCTTGAAAGGGAAAATTCCGCTTTACGGCTCTGGCTTTCTGACCGAAGGTGTGCTTGAGGCCGCTGGCCCCGCTGCCGACGGCATCATCACGACGATGCACTACAGCGACTCGCTCGACACGCCGCGCAACCGGCAGTTCCGGCTGGACTATGCCAAGGCCTACAAGGCCCAACCCGACGTGTACGCGGTGCAGGGTTACGACACCGGCCTGCTGCTGGTCCAGGGGGCCAACGCCGTCAAGGGCGACCTGTCGGCCAAGCCGGCGCTGTACAAGGCCATGGAGGGCGCCACCATCGACAGCCCCCGCGGGAAATGGACCATGAGCAAATCGCACAATCCGGTGCAGGACATGTATTTGCGGGTCGTCGAAAACAAGGAAAACAAGGTGCTCGGTATTGCGGCGAAAGCACTGGCCGATTCCGGTGCGGGCTGCAAGATGGGTTGAGCCTGGGCCGCGCTGGCCGCACCGAAGGCCGTCAGCCTCCTGTTTTATTGCCGGCCTCATGCCTCATGCCTCATGCCTTGACCCTCAACCTTCAAACCTCAAGCCATTGACGGCTGGCTGAATAGCCGAGCCTCAACCCGACTCCATGCAAGCCAGACAAACCCTGCGCGCTCAGGTGGCCATCGTCGGCGGCGGACCGGCCGGGCACCTGCTCGGGCAACTGCTGTTCAAAGCCGGCATCGACGCGGTAATCATCGAGCAGCGTAGTCAGGCCTACGTGCTGAGCCGTATCCGGGCCGGCGTGCTGGAGCAAGGCACCAGCGACCTGCTCGACGAAATCGGCGTGGGCACGCGCATGCATGCCGAGGGTCTGGTGCATGGCGGGTTTGCGCTTGCCTTCAACGGCGGCAGCCACCGCATCGACCTGCAGCGGCTGACCGGCGGCAAGCACGTCATGGTGTACGGCCAGACCG
>JAJAYS010000292.1 GCA_026786065.1 Polaromonas sp. | reverse complement strand
GCGAAGGTTAGCGTCGGGGCGTTGGGCGGCGCGTTGGGGGGCGTGGGGGCCAAGGTTTTTCCGAAGGGCCGCCCCGAGGAAAAATGCGCCCCCTCGGGGGGCAGCGAACCAAACGAAGCGGGGGGCGTGGGGGCCATCTCCACCCCGCGCTCATGCCACACGCCGCCCAGCCGCGCCAGCAATTTGACTGGCATCGCGTCCAGCACTTCGTTGCCGACCACCACGCCGCTGAAGTGCTCCGGCAGGCTGCTCACACACTGGACTTGTCCGCCATACCCCGCGAGCCGCGCAGCCTGGCGCGCCCGCAGGCTGCCGGACAGATCGACGATGGTGTAGCGCTCGACCTGCGGCCCCAGCGCTTCAAGCAGCTGCTGCGCCAGCGCACCCGAGCCGGCGCCGAACTCCCAGACCTCGTGCGTGCCGGTCGCCTCCAGCGCCTGAGCCACCTGGCGAGCCAGCGCGCGGCCGAAGTGCGGCGAGATCTCGGGCGCGGTGGCGAAATCGCTGCCGGTGTCGGTGTCGGTGTCGGGAACATCGTTCACGTCTTTTGCGACTTTCGCATTGCTGGCGTCGTTTGCGCGTTTGGCATGGCTCGCATCGTTCGCATCCGCATCGTCAGTGGCGGACCTTCGCGGCGCGGCGCCGACCGACGGCATCAGGCCGAACTTGCGCGAACCGCTGGCGTAGTAACCAAGGCCCGGGGCGTACAGCGCGAGCGCCATGAACTCGTCAAAACCGATCCACCCGCCGCCTGCGGACAGGGCCGTCAGCAGTGCCGGATGCACTGCGCCCGAAGGGCCGGTCGGTAAAATACTTTCATAGCTCATAACGGTCGCCGCATTGTCGGTGATTGATGCCGGCAAACCACTCTGAAAGCACCATGCTCCCTGCGTCCGATTCCCCTGTTGTCCTCGTGACCGGCGCAGCCCGGCGGCTGGGGCGCGAGATCGCCCTGACGCTGGCCGACGCCGGCTGGCGGGTCGCCGTCCACTATCGACATTCGGCCACAGACGCTATTGAAACAGTAGCTGCCTGCGCCCGTCCACAAAGAGCCAGCGCCGCTTTTTATTGTGATTTGAGCGACGAGACGGCGGTTCGGGCACTGCTGCCGCAGGTGGCGGCGCACTTTGGCCGGGTCGATGCGGTCGTCAACAGCGCTTCGACTTTTGAGTACGACAGCGCCGCGACCTTCGGCTTTGCCGCGCTCGACAAACACCTGCACAGCAACACCGGCGCCGCGATCTTGCTGGCGCAGGCGCTGCACGAACATCTTGCGGCCCGCGATGCCAGTGGCGCGGTCGTCAACCTGCTGGATCAAAAACTCTGGAATCCGAACCCGGACTTTTTTAGCTATACGCTGTCAAAAGCGGCGTTAGAGACGGCCGGCACGCTGCTGGCACTGGCTCTGGCGCCGCGGGTGCGGGTGGTCGGCGTGGCGCCGGGGCTGACGCTGACCAGCACCCTGCTCAGCGACGCCGAGTTCGAGGCGCTCCAAAAACTCTCGCCGCTGGGCCGCTCCTCGACCCCGGCCGATGTTGCGGCTACCGTCAAATTCGCGCTGAGCAACGCATCGATCACCGGCACCACGCTGCTGGTCGATGGCGGCCAGCACCTGCAGCGCTTCGCGCGCGACTTTTCTCTCATGAGACTTGGCGGGATAGACCAAAACTGCGAAGCAATTATTGCTCTGTCCCCCACACTTCAAGCTGGCGGGATAGACCAAAACTGCGAAGCAGTTATTGCTCTGTCCCCCAGCCTTCAAATCCCCGTGCCCGAACTCAAAGCCGAACCCGAACCCCGGTCCGACCTGCAGTCGCCGCCTCCTCCCGCAGCGGCGCACAAGGCCTCTGGCAACCAGACCCTGACCATCACCGGACTGCGCTTCGACGCGAACCTGGGCATCCTCGACCACGAGCGCACAGCGCCGCAGCCAATCCAGGTCGATGCCGAACTCAACCTCGGCCCACAGCCGCTGCTGCCGCACGACGACGACATCGGCCATGTGCTGGACTACCGCAAGGTGCGGCAGATCGTTATCACCGAATGCACCGCCGAGCATGTGAATCTGCTGGAAAGCCTGATCGGCAAGCTGGCGCACCGGCTGCTGCAGCTGCCCGGCGTCGTCGGCGTGCGGGTGAAGATTGCCAAGTTAAAGATTTTCAACGACTGCGAAGTCGCCATTCGCATCGAGACAGGACAGTGGTGAAAGCGTGAATGCAATCTGGACCGACGACGAACAGGCCGCGTCAAAGCGGGTGCAGAGCGTCATGAAGATCGAACGCGAAGACCACAAGCTGGAAAAGCGCCTGTGCCGCGAGGTCGGCCGGGCCATCGTGGACTTCAACATGATCGAGGCCGGCGACAAGGTGATGGTGTGTGTTTCTGGCGGCAAAGACAGCTACGCGATGCTCGACATTTTGCTGAAGCTGCAAACGCGTGCGCCGGTGCGCTTTGATCTGATCGCCGTCAACCTCGACCAGAAGCAGCCCGGCTTTCCAGAGCACATCCTGCCCGACTACCTGAGGCAACTCGGCGTGCCCTTCCACATCGAAAACCAGGACACGTACAGCATCGTCAAGCGCGTGATCCCCGAGGGCAAAACCCTGTGTTCGCTGTGCTCCCGGCTGCGGCGCGGCATTTTGTACCGGGTGGCCGGCGAGTTGAAAGCGACCAAGATCGCGCTGGGCCACCACCGGGACGACATGCTGCAAACGTTTTTTCTCAACATGTTCTTCGCCGCCAAATTGAAGGGCATGCCGCCCAAGCTGGTCAGCGACGACGGCAAGAACATCGTGATCCGGCCAATGGCCTACGTGTGTGAGAAAGACCTGACGCGTTGGGCCGAGGTGCGCGCGTTCCCGATCATTCCCTGCACGCTGTGCGGCAGCCAGGAGAACCTGCAAAGAAAACAGGTCGGCAATCTGCTGCGCGAATGGGACAAGAAATTCCCGGGCCGGTTAGAGAACATGTTCGCCAGCCTGCAGAACATCGTGCCCTCGCACCTGATGGACCGCAAACAGCACGATTTCAGAAATATCCGGGCCACAGGCACGGCCGACGCCGACGGCGACAAGGCCTTCGATGCCGAAGAATTCAGCGCGCCCGGTCTGGTTTCCTCCCGGCCCGGGCTTGCCGTGGTGGACCTGAACAGCCTGTGAAAAGCCGGTGAAAGGCCCGGCGTCCGCCTCTTGCCAATGTCAGATCCACACCAGAAAATTATGTCAAATACCGCTTTTAGCCATGTTTTACGGGCGCAAGCAGCTACGTTTTTGATAGCTACCGCGGCGCTACTTCTGGCCGGCTGCGGCACCGTCAGGCTGGTGGACAGCGACGTCTCGGCGTTTTCAAGGTGGTCATCGGCGCCCCCTGGCCCCGGCACCCCGTACCGCTTTGAGCGTCTGCCATCGCAGCAAACCGAGCCAAGCCAGCAGGACGCAGTGGAAGCGCTGGCGCGCACCGCCCTGGCCAAGGTCGGCCTGGAGCTGCGGCCCGAAGCAGCGCGGTTCAGCGTGCAGGGCAACGCCAGCACGCTGGTCGGCGAGCGTCCTGGCTACGACGGCTTCGGTGGTTGGGGCGGCTACGGCGGTTACGGCGGGGTCAGCTCCGGTATTTTTCTGGGCGGCGGCAGCCGTGGCGCTGCGCTGGGCTTCGGTTTCGGCTTTCCGCTGCGGCTGCCGCAGCCGTATTACCGGCGCGAAGTCTCGGTCGTAATGCGCGACCTGGCAACCCAGCAGGTCAGCTATGAGACCCGGGCGCTGCACGAAGGCGTATGGAGCGACACGCAGGCGGTGCTGCCAGCGATGCTCGACTCGGCGCTGCTCGGTTTTCCGGAACCGCCGCCGGGCACGCGGCGCGTCAACGTGGACATACCGCGCTAGCCCCATGCGATTGCGCAGTCGTTCGCACTGGCTGTCGAATGCCCGCCCTGCCGTTCGCCCTGACCCTTCGTCAAGCTCAGGACAGGGGTATCGAAGGGCGACCCCGCTCCGCTCCCGCAACACCCAAAAGCTGCACCCGCATGAAGCCACATGATTGAGCCGACCCGCATCATCGCGATTCGCCACGGCGAAACCAGCTGGAACGTGGACACCCGCATCCAGGGCCAGCTCGACATTCCGTTGAACGAAACCGGTCGGGTGCAGGCTGCGCGCATGGCGCAGGCGCTGGTCGGCGAACCCGTCACTGCGGTGTACGCCAGCGACCTGTCGCGCGCCTGGGACACCGCCCAGCATCTGGGCAATACCCTGGGCTTGCCGGTAGGCCGCGAGCCGACGCTGCGCGAGCGCGCCTTCGGCGATTTCGAGGGCCGCACCTTCGCCGAAATCGAAGCCGCGCTGCCCGAACAGGCCCGCCGCTGGCGCCCGCGTGACCCGCATTTCACACCGCACGGCGGCGAGTCGCTCACCATGCTGCGCGAGCGCGTCGTCGCCGCAGCCGCCCGGCTGGCGGCGCGGCATCCGGGCAAGCTGATTGCGCTGGTCAGCCACGGCGGCGTGATGGATGTGCTGTACCGGGCCGCGATGCGGCTCGACATCACCGCGCCGCGCACCTGGCAACTGCGCAACACGGCCATCAACCGCCTGCTCTGGAGTGCCGGCGGATTCTCACTGGTCGGCTGGGCCGACACGCGCCACCTCGACGACGACACACGGGACGACGGACTGCGCCCGAGCCCGGCACCACCCAATCCAACCGGCGCACCGACTTTTCCATGACCCCACTTCGTTCCATCAAGGCGGAGCTGGTCGGCAAACCCTGCGACGCCATCGACACGCCAGCGCTGGTGATCGACCTCGACGCCATGAAGCGCAACCTGGTGCGCATGAGCGAATTCGCCAAAAAGCACGGCATCGGCTGGCGACCGCACGCCAAGATGCACAAGAGCGCCGCGCTGGCCAAAGTCCAGATGAAAGCCGGGGCGGTGGGGGTCTGCGTGCAAAAAACCGCCGAGGCCGAAATCATGGTGGCGGGCGGCGTGCACGACGTGTATATCTCCAACCAGGTGATTGCACCGCGCAAGCTGGCCCGGGTGGCGGCGCTGAGCGGGCGCTTGACGGCGCTGGGCGGCCAGCTGGCCATTGCCGTGGACAGCCACGAAGGCGTGACGCGGCTGGCCAAAGCCATGCTGGACGCGCGCGGCGGCAGAGGTGTAGGCAGTGTGATCAATGTCTTCGTCGAAATCGTCGTTGGCCAGGGGCGCTGCGGCGTCGAGCCTGGGCCGGCGGTGCTGAATCTGGCGCTGGAAATCCGCAAACACCCTGCCCTGCGATTTGCCGGCTTGCAGGGCTACCACGGCAAGGCCCAGCATTTGCGCACCGCCCAGGCGAGGCGTGACGCCATTGCATCCGCCATCGAGGCGGTCGTACTCAGCCGGACACTGCTCGAATCGCAAGGCCTGAAGGTCGGCCTGATCACTGGCGCCGGCACAGGAACGATGTTGCTGGAAGCGGCCAGCGGCGTGTACGGCGAGTTGCAGGCCGGCTCGTTTTTGTTCATGGACGCCGACTACGCGCAAAACGAGCCAGAGGCCGCCCAGCCGCAATTCGAGCACGCGCTGTTCGTGAAAACCCAGGTCACCAGCACACATGCCGGCCATGTCGTGTGCGATGCCGGTCACAAGAGCCACGCCATCGATTCGGGCCTGCCGCGGGTCCACACCTTCGAGGGCGAAGCCCGCCTCGAGTACGCCAACGGCGGCGACGAGCACGGCATTGTGCGTGCGCCAGACGGCAACCAGCACCTGCCCGCCCTGGGCCGCACGCTGTGGCTGATTCCCGGCCACTGTGACCCTACGGTGAACCTGCACGACGTGATGATCGGCGTCAGCGGCGGGCTGCGCAAAGGCGTGGTCGAGCGAATTATTGCGGTTGATGCGCGGGGCGCGCTGACTTGAGCCTGGCCGGGGCGACGGCCCCTCAGGCTGCGCCGCAGCGCCGTGCGTCGTGGCTGGCTAAGGGGGGAAAGGCAGGCAGTCCCGCCTAAAAAAGTTCGGTGCCATTTGCCGGCGGCGCCACCCCCAGATGCCGATACGCCGCCAGCGTGGCAATCCGCCCGCGCGGTGTGCGCTGCAAATAGCCCTGCTGGATCAGATAGGGCTCGATCACGTCTTCGATCGTGTCCCGCTCTTCGCCGATGCTGGCGGCGATGTTGTCCAGCCCGACCGGGCCGCCGTCGAAGCGGTGGATCACAGCCTCTAACAGCTTGCGGTCCATCACGTCGAAGCCTTGCGGATCGACATCCAGCATGGCGAGCGCCTTGTTGGCTATGTCCAGCGTAATGACGCCGGTACCTTTGACGTCCGCATAGTCGCGCACCCGCCGCAGCAGGCGGTTGGCAATGCGCGGTGTGCCGCGTGAGCGCCGGGCGATCTCGAAGCCGCCGTCAACATCCGTCGTCACGTTTAGCAGCCTGGCGCTGCGGCTGACGATGCGCGCCAGCTCTTCAGGGGTGTAGAACTCCAGCCGCGCAACGATGCCGAAGCGGTCGCGCAGCGGGTTGGTCAGCATGCCGGCGCGGGTGGTGGCGCCGACCAGCGTGAAGGGCTGCAAGTCGAGCTTGATCGAGCGCGCCGCCGGGCCTTCGCCGATCATGATGTCGATCTGGTAGTCCTCCAGTGCGGGGTACAAGATTTCTTCAACAACCGGGCTTAACCGGTGAATCTCGTCGATGAACAGCACGTCGTTTTTTTCGAGGTTGGTCAGCAGCGCGGCCAGGTCTTTCGGCTTTTCCAGCACCGGGCCGGAGGTCTGGCGCATGTTGACGCCGAGCTCGTGCGCAATGATGTGGGAAAGCGTGGTCTTGCCCAGGCCGGGCGGGCCGAACAGCAGCACGTGGTCCAGCGCTTCGGCGCGCTTCCTGGCTGCGCCTATGAAGATCTGCAACTGCTCCCTGATCTTGGTCTGGCCGACGTAGTCGTCAAACAGCTTGGGCCGCAGCGCGCGCTCAACGGCTTCTTCTTGCGGCGAAGCCGTCGCCGCCGAAATCACGCGCCGGGATGGCGGCAGGTCGGCGGCGGAAAAATCGTCGGTGTGGATGGTCATGAGAGTCACACCCGGATGATCGGGCCGGGGTAATGCGCCAGCGCGGCGTCGGCGGTCATCAGCGTCAGCTCGTCGCGCATGGCCTGGGCGAGCAAGATCCGGTCAAACGGGTCTTTGTGAATCGTCGGCAGATCGGCCAGCGTCAAGGCATGGAGCGCGGACACAGCCAGCTCCTGGTAGCCATTGGCCAGCAGGGCCTGGCGCAGCTCGCGCGCATCGACGCGAAAATCCTCCCGCCCAAGACCCGACTTGATGACTATTTCCCAGATGCTGGCGGCGCTGAAAAGCAGTTCGTTGGCGGGGTTTTCAATCAGCTCCATCGCCGGCGCTGAAAGCCGCTCTGGCGTGGCCGCCGCCCACAGCAGAAGGTGGGTGTCGAGCAGCAGCCTCATGCGCTGAACAGTTGCGCCATGTCGCTCGACCCCATCTGGTCGAAATTGTCGGGAACCGCTATCTGCCCGGCCATGAAGCCGGTTCTGCGCGGCGGCACGACATCACTTTGCAAGGCGACGACTTTCACAAGCTGCCGACCCGCTTTCGCAATCACGAAGGGCTCGCCCTGCGCAGCCCGCTCGACAAGCCTGGAAAGGTGGGTTTTGGCTTCATGAATGTTGACGATTTGCATGAACTTAGTCTAGTGGACTTAGTCCGTCGCGTCCAGTGCCCGAGAAGCCTGAAAAATTACTTCGCCAGCGCCTTCAAAGCCAGCTTGATGCCGTCACTGACGCCGACCTCCTTCGGCAGCGCCTTCAACGCCAGCGCGGCATCGCGGTCGCTGTAGCCGAGTGCCACCAGCGCCTGCAGGATGTCGGACTGGGCACCGTCGGCCAGGCTGACGGTGATGCCCATGTCGGCGCCGAGCTTGCCCTTGAGTTCGAGCAGCAGCCGCTCGGCGGTTTTTTTGCCGATGCCGGGCACCTTGATGATGCGGCCGGCTTCCTGCGCGGTCACGGCTTGCGAGAGTTCTTCGACGCTCAGGCCGCTCAGCACGCTGAGCGCGGTGCGCGGCCCGACGCCGGCGATCTTGATGAGCTGGCGAAAAGCGGCGCGCTCGCTGGCCTGCCCGAAGCCGTAGAGGATTTGCGCGTCTTCACGCACCACCAAATGCGTCAGCAGGCTGACCTTTTCACCCAGCCCCGGCAGGTTGTAGAAGGTGCTCATAGGCACCAGCACTTCGTAGCCGACGCCGTTGCAATCGAGCAGGATTTCGGGCGGATTTTTTTCGGCCAAAAGGCCAGTCAGGCGTCCAATCATCGGCAAATCTTAGCAGTGGGCTCCCGGCGCACGCCGCTCAAAATCAGGCGGACAATTGCTGTCCGAGCCACCATCCGCCAAGCGAGCCTCCTTGATTCTTCGCCACACCTTCACCCCGCCCAACAACACCCGCATGGCCAACCTGTGCGGCCCGACCGACGCGCACTTGCGCACCATCGAGCAGGCGCTGCCGGTGACGATTGCGCACCGCTTCGAGCAGTTCAAGATCGACGGGCCGAAAGCGGCGGCCACCCAGGCGCTGGAGGTGCTGCAGGCGATGTATGAAATGGCGCAACGACCCATCGAAGAAGAAACCGTGCAGTTGATGCTGGCGGGCAACACGGCAATGGGCGCGGCGGCCGACGGCGCTGGCCTTTCGACGCGCCGGGCCGACCTGCGCGCGCGCACCGCCAATCAGGCGGCCTACCTTGACAACATCAGGGCGCACGACATCACCTTCGGCATCGGCCCGGCCGGCACCGGCAAAACCTACCTGGCGGTGGCCTGTGCGGTCGATGCGCTCGAGCGCAGCGCGGTCCAGCGCATCGTGCTGACGCGACCCGCGGTTGAGGCCGGCGAGCGCCTGGGTTTTTTGCCAGGCGACCTGAGTCAGAAGGTGGACCCCTACTTGCGGCCGCTCTACGACGCGCTATATGAGCTGATGGGTTTCGAGCGGGTGCAAAAAGCCTTCGAGCGCCAGCAGATCGAGATTGCGCCGCTGGCCTTCATGCGCGGCCGCACGCTGAACCACGCTTTCGTGATCCTCGACGAGGCGCAAAACACCACGCCCGAGCAGATGAAAATGTTTCTGACGCGCATCGGCTTCGGCGCCAAGGCGGTGGTCACCGGTGACGTCAGCCAGGTCGATTTGCCGCGCACGCAGCTCAGCGGCCTCATTGATGCCGAGCGCGTGCTTAGACGCGTGGCCGGCATTGCGATCACCCGGCTGACCATCGCCGACGTCGTGCGGCACCCGCTGGTGGCGCGCATCGTCGATGCCTACGACAAAACCGCACCGGAGCAGGCCCCGGACGCCGCGCCAGTCGCTATAAAAAAAGTAGCTGCTAACGCCCGTATTTCAAGGGTTAAAAGCCGAAATGGCTCTTAAAAGTTTGCAGCTTTCGCTGCAGTTCGGCGAGCTGGCCGACGCGGCCCTGCACCGCGCTGCGCTGCCGCGCCACGGCGTGCGGCGGTGGATTCGCCACGCGCTGGAGTGCGACGCCGAGATCACGGTGCGCATCGTCGGTGCCGACGAAGGCCTGGCGCTCAACCGCAGCTACCGCCAGCAAGACCACGCCACCAATGTGCTGACCTTCGACTACACGCAGCAACCGGTCGTCACGGCCGACCTGGTGCTGTGCGCGCCGGTGATCGCGCGCGAGGCGAAAGAAAACAGCAAAACGCTGCAGGCGCACTATGCGCATCTGCTGGTGCATGGCACGCTGCACGCGCAAGGCTGGGACCATGAAACCAGCGCGGCTGAGGCCGAGGCGATGGAAGCGCGGGAGATCGCAATACTCGCCGGGCTGGGCCAACCGGACCCGTATCAGCGCGGATAACGCGGACCACCCGGCTCCAGCGCCAGGTAGTCAGATGCGGCGCAAACCCATGGCCTCGACTTCGACCAGCAGCTCACCGCGACAGATATCGGCTTGCACATACACCACCGGTACGGCGCCGACCCGCGCGGCCAGGCTGTCCTGCACCAGCGGATGGTCGGCTGCGTGCCGGACATAGACACGGTAGGACAGGTCCCCCAAGGCAAACGGACCATTTCGACCGCGGCGATTGGCTTCGGTGACCACCGCGGCGATGTTGTCCATCGTCTCCCGACACTGGGCGGCCACGTCACCACCGTGCATGCTGCGGTGGCCCACGATGCTGGCCGTTCCTGAAATGAAAAGAAACTCCTGCCCCGGTGGATACACCAGCGCAGCGCGTGAAAACGTCGGGCTTCGCGGCCCATATTCCACCGGGTAGTCATAGGCACTGACCTGGCGCGGATTTTCAATCGACAAGGCCGGTGTGGCGCCGGCCAGAAAAGCAATTGACAGCGGACCGCTGCCCACGCCAATGGCGCAGGCCGCGGGTACCCGCCCCACTACAGCGCGCGCATTCTTGAGAAAAGCATCGCCGCGGCCCAGATTGAACTGGCGGTAGCGTTCGAGCCCACCGGCTTGCCCATGGATGTCGGCCATGTAATTCCAGACCCGCCATAAGTGCGGCAACCCCTGTGCATCCAGCAAGCGAAAAACACTTGCATAGGCTTGTTCACTCAACGCCTGCAGGGTTGGCAGGCTGGGCTCTGCGGTGGTGCCGCGCTCGTCGAGCTCGATCACCCCATAGAGCACATCACCGCTGCGCCGCCAGTTGACACCATCAGCGTGGCCCGCCTGCGGCATCGAGTCGGTCACCCAAGCCTCACTGAGTGCGTCTTGCACCACGCCCAGCAAGGGGGCACACACGTGTTGCAGCGCCCCCCCTGGCAGACCAGCAGACGCCTGGTTACCGAGCAGCGCCCCGCCCAGCATGTGGAAGGCGTCACCCACACCGGGCGTCACGGATGAAATGAACCGAATCGCCATGCGCTATGTTCTCCCTTTATTTGAAGTGCTCACCGGGCCGGTTACGGTTACTGCCGATCAAATCAAATCCCTCTCGGCGTCGAAATGCGATTCGACGTCGGAGGGGAGCAATTGAATCGTCGCCCGCAGACCGGGCACGGCGCTCATCAGCGCCTGCTCGACACTGGCCCGCACCGCCGCCGCCCGGCCCAGCGACCACGCAGGCGGCATGTGCATGTGCAAATCGACAAAGCGCCGCTTGCCAGAACGCCGCGTCGCCAGGTGGTCGAAGCGGATGGTAGGGTGCTCAAAGCCTTGCAGCGTCTTTTTGATCTCATCCAGCACCTCAGGCTCGACCGCCTCGTCCATCAGACCCTGCGACGAGCGCCAAACCAGGTGAAGGCCCTCGCGCAAAATATTCAGCGCCACGCCGATGGCCACCACTGCATCGAGCCA
This sequence comes from Polaromonas sp., assembly GCA_026786065.1. GTDB lineage: Bacteria > Pseudomonadota > Gammaproteobacteria > Burkholderiales > Burkholderiaceae_C > Polaromonas. The sequence continues at coordinate 6,953 of JAJAYS010000292.1, read as the reverse complement.
CAGCCAGCCGGTCAGCGCGACGGCCGTGATGCCGACAACCACGCCAACCGAGGTCCAGACATCGGTGACAAGGTGCTTGGCGCCGGCCTGCAAGGCCATCGAGCGATGCACCCTGGCCGACGAAAACATCGCCCAGGCCAGCAAGCCGTTGAAGGCCGAACTGATGACCGACAGGCCCAAGCCCCAGCCGACCTGCTGTATTGGCTGGGGATTGATCAACCTGTGCCCCGCAGCCCAGATGATGGCGAGCGCTGCGGCGATGATGAGCGCGCCCTCGAAGCCCGAGGAAAAGTACTCTGCCTTGTGGTGGCCGTAGGGGTGGTCGTCGTCGGCCGGCCGCTGGGCGATGGTGACCATCGCCAGCCCGAACATCGCGCTGGCCAGGTTGACGAACGATTCCATCGCGTCCGACAGCAGCCCCACCGAGTCGGTGATGTACCAAGCCCAGGTTTTCAGCACGATGGTGAGCACGGCGACGCCGATAGACGCCTTCAGCAGGCGCTGGGGCGTCAGGGCCTGCAGGGACAAAAAAGGCATGAGCCAGCGTCTCGAAAAAAAGAAAGTTCTGTCCATCGTAGCGCCAGTGCGGCGCGCAGGCTCAGGCCAGCGTGACCCTGGCAAAACGCCGTTTGCCGACCTGCAGCACATAGCTGCCCGCAGCCAGCTTCAAGGCCTTGTCGCTGACCACGCCGCCATCGATGCGCACCCCGCCGCCGTCGATCAGCCGGGAGGCTTCGCTGCCCGATGGTGCCAGCCCGGCCGCCTTCAGCAGCGCGGCAACGCCCATAGGCGCGCCAGCCAGCGTTACCTCGGCAATCTCGTCGGGCACGCCGCCCTGGCTGCGGTTGGTGAAGTCCTGCTCGGCCGCGTCGGCCGCCGCTGGCGAATGAAAGCGCGCAGTGATCTCTTTGGCCAGCGCGACCTTGGCGTCTTTCGGGTTGCGCCCGCCTTCGACTTCGGCCTTCAGCGCGACGATGTTTGCCTCAGTTTTGAAGGACAGCAGCGTGTACCACTTCCACATTAGCACGTCGGAAATGCTCAGCACCTTGGCGAACATGCTGTTGGGGTCTTCCGAGATGCCGATGTAATTGTTTTTGCTTTTCGACATTTTTTCGACGCCATCCAGCCCTTCGAGCAGCGGCATCGTCAGGATGCACTGGGGCTCCTGGCCGTATTCAGCCTGCAGATGCCGGCCGACCAGCAGATTGAATTTCTGGTCGGTGCCGCCCAGCTCCAGGTCGCTCTTGAGCGCCACCGAGTCATAGCCCTGCATCAGCGGGTATAAAAACTCATGGACGCTGATGGTCTGGCCGGCCTTGAAGCGCCGGCTGAAGTCGTCCCGCTCCATCATGCGGGCGACGTTGTATTTGGCCGCCAGTTCGATCATGCCCCTCGCCCCTAGCGGGTCGCTCCATTCGCTGTTGTAACGAATCTCGGTTCGGGCCGGGTCCAGCACCAGGCTGGCCTGCCGGTAGTAGGTCTGAGCATTGGCTTCGATTTGCTCGCGGCTCAGCGGTGGCCGGGTGGTGTTTCGGCCGGAGGGGTCGCCGATCAGCGTCGTGAAGTCGCCGATCAGGAAAATCACGCTGTGGCCCAGATCCTGTAGCTGCCGCATTTTGTTCAGCACCACCGTGTGTCCGACATGAATGTCGGGGGCGGTCGGGTCCAGGCCCAGTTTGATGCGCAGCGGGGTGCCGGTGGCCTCGCTGCGGACCAGTTTTTTCAGCCATTCGGCTTCGGGCAGCAGCTCATCGCAGCCGCGCAGCGACACCGCGAGGGCCTCGCGCACCCGGTCGGATGCGGTAAATTCCGTAACAAGTTCTTGATTCATAAGGATTTTTTGCCGGGTGGGGTAAAAAGTGGCCTCTATAATCCAACTCTTTTGTCCGCCGCCGCCCATTTTAGGTGGCCTGCAATTTGCTCTTGAGCATAGCAAGGGCGGACCTTTTGACACCCGGCCGTCGTTCCCTGGCCCCGCTCGCCAGCTTCCGCGCCGCCGCCGTTTTGATTTCAGGAATTCTCTTGCCCCTTCCCTATCTGTTTATTTCTGGACCGTTGTTGCGGGCGCAGTTGCAACAGCACTCACAGCGCGTGACGGTGGCGCTTGCGGTGCTGCTTCTGGGCACCGGAGTGACGGCCTTCGGCGTGGCTCCGCTCGCGCCCGACGCCGCCGACCTGCCGGTTCGCCAGATCGTCGAGACGATCGAAGTAGCCCCAACCACGGCGCAACTTGACAGCCTGGCCGATTTTCGTTTCAACCTTTTCCGCACCGAAACCACCCGCAGCAGCGACACCGCCGAGGCGCTGCTGTGGCGCCTGAACATCAGCGATCCGGCGGCCGTTGCCTTTTTGCGGCGTGACCCGCAAGCCCAACTGATTCTGGCAGGGCGCCCCGGCAAAACCGTGATCGCCGAAGCCAGTGACAACCAGCAGCTCGTCAAGCTCAGCATGCGCTGGGCCACCGACAACGCCACGCTGTTCAACCGGCTGGTGGTCGAGCGCAGCGGCGCCGGTTTTACCGCCCGTGTTGAAACCGCCCCTTACACCAGCACCGCGCAGCTCGCCAGCGGCAGCATCCAGACCTCGCTGTTCGCGGCCACCGACCAGGCCCGCATTCCAGATACCGTTGCAGTGCAGCTTGCCGAGATTTTTTCGAGCGAAATCGATTTCCGCCAGGCGCTGCGCAAGGGAGACCACTTCAACGTGGTCTATGAAACCCTGGAAGCCGACGGCGAGCCGCTGCGCCCCGGACGGGTGCTTTCGGCCGAATTCGTCAACTCCGGCAAAACCCATCAGGCGATGTGGTTTCAGCCTGCTGGCAAGGACGCGAGTGGCACGCCGCTCAAAGGCGGTTACTACTCGCTTGAAGGCAAAAGCCTGCGCCGGGCGTATCTGGGCTCGCCGCTGGAGTTTTCGCGTATAACCAGCGGTTTCTCGATGCGCATGCACCCTGTTCTGCAAAAGTGGCGCGCCCACTTGGGCACCGACTTCGCCGCCCCAACCGGCACGCCGGCCCGCACCATCGGCGACGGCGTGGTGAGCTTCGCCGGGGTTCAAAACGGCTATGGCAATGTGGTTTTCGTCAAACACCGGAATAACCACGAGACGGTTTACGCTCACCTGAGCAAAATCCTGGTGCGCGAAGGCCAGCATGTCAACCAGAGCGACACCATCGGCCTGGTCGGCTCTACCGGCTGGTCCACCGGCCCGCACCTGCACCTCGAATTCCGCGTCAATGGCGTGCAACAGGACCCGATGACCATGGCAAAGCAAAGCGAAGTCGTGCCGGTTCCGGCAGCGGCAATGCCGGTGTTCACCCAGCTGGCCAACGGCGTGAGAAACCAGTTGCTCGCCGCCTCGACCATCACTCAGACACGGGCCGAATAGCCCGTACCTGCCTTGCAGGTCGCACCGGTTGCGGCAGCCTTCCCGCATGACTGAGTTCTATATCGGCCTGATGTCGGGCACCTCGCTCGACGGTGTCGATGGCGTACTGGCCGCTTTCGTACCCGACGACAGCACACCGTCCGCCGCCCCCGCGCAGAGGCTGAAGGTGCTGGCGGCAAGCAGCGCCGCGTTCGATGTCGGGTTTCGGGCTGAGTTGCTGGCGCTCAATTCACCGTCGCACAACGAACTGCACCGCGCGGCGCTGGCCGGCAACAGGCTGGCCGCAGCCTATGCCGGCGTGGTTCACAGCCTGCTGCAGACAGCGCAGGTCAGCGGCATTCAGGCCCGGCAGGTCGTGGCTATAGGCGCGCACGGCCAGACCGTGCGCCACCAGCCGCCTGGTGGGCGGGCGTCCGGCGCATCGTGTGGCGGCGACCAGAGCTACACCCTGCAGTTGGGCAACCCGTCGCGGCTGGCCGAGTTGACCGGCCTGACGGTGGTTGCCGATTTCCGCAGCCGCGACCTCGCCGCTGGCGGCCAGGGCGCACCGCTGGCACCCGGCTTTCATCAGTACCTTTTTTCGCAGCCCGACGCGGCGGTCGCGGTATTGAACTTGGGGGGCATATCCAACCTGACGCTGCTGCCGCCGGCGTCGTCCGGCGGTGCCGTGCTCGGCTTTGACTGCGGCGCTGGCAACGCCCTGATGGACGCCTGGTGCCAGCAGCACCTCGGCCAGTCGTATGACGACGTCGGTGCCTGGGCGGCTGGCGGCGTGCTGATTCCCGAGCTGCTCGTCGATCTTTTGGACGAGCCCTACTTTGCCAAAGCCCCGCCCAAGAGCACCGGCCGCGACCTCTTCAGCACCGACTGGCTGGCCGCGAAGCTGAAGCCCTTTGCCTCACGCAATCCCCGGGACGTTCAAAATACCCTGGCCGAATTCACGGTTCAGCCATGTTTAACGGGAATTAGCAGCTATCAAAAAAATAGCGACAGGCTGATCGTCTGTGGAGGCGGTGCCTTCAACACCCACCTGATGACGCGGCTGCAAGCCAGCCTGCCGGGTGTGGCGGTGGCGTCATCTGCTGAACACGGGTTGCCGCCGCTGCAGGTCGAAGCCGCCGCCTTCGCCTGGCTGGCCCGCCAAACCATCCAGGGCCGGACCGGCAACCTGCCCAGCGTCACCGGCGCTGCCGGAGCGCGGGTGTTGGGGGCGATTTATCTGGCCTGAAATCGGATTTGAATTGCCGCTGGCAACTCCTGGGTAAATCCGGCTGTGAATCCCGCTGTAAATCAGAATGCGAGTCTGGTCGAATTCGCCCCCCAAAAAGCAAAAACCGCCCGAAGGCGGTTTTTTACTTTGTCGGTAGGGTGTCGGCTCAGGTCGAAAAGCTTGAACCACAGCCACAGGTGCTGGTCGAATTGGGGTTCTTGATAACGAACTGGGCGCCTTCGAGGTCGTCTTTGTAGTCGATTTCGGCGCCGACCAAATATTGGTAGCTCATCGCGTCAATCAGCAGCGACACCCCATTTTTTGTCATGGTGGTGTCGTCCTCGTTGGTCACTTCGTCAAACGTGAAGCCGTACTGGAAACCGGAGCATCCGCCGCCCTGCACGAAGACCCGCAACTTCAGGTCCGGGTTACCCTCTTCGGCGATCAAATCCGCCACTTTGGCTGCGGCGCTGTCGGTAAAGACGAAAGGGTCGGGCATGACGGACTGAATATTTTCTGCAACGGCACTCATGAAAAACTCCTGAAACTGGGCAAAGTGCAATGGTAACGCACCGGCAGCAACCCGGGACCCCTTGCGTGTAAAGACGGCCCCGCCCCGTGCGGCTGTGCCACGGTCGGCGGCGATGGAACCCGACCGTCACAGACCGGGTCGGCCGGCGGCCATCACGCCGTCAAGAATCCCTATTCAGCCGGCGGCAAGTTTGTCGGCCACAGAGGGCGTCTCCACGCCCTGTAGCTTGATGGCAGCCAGCTTTAAGGCGGGCTTGCCTTCCGGTTCAACGTAGGAGGCGGGACGCAGCTGACCGAATATCGCGGCGCCCTGATGCATTTCAAGCGCCTTGTAAAAAACGTCGCCTTCTATTTTTGCCTTTGGCTGCAGCTCCAGCAAGTCCCCCGCATGGATCGGCCCCTTTACACAGCCATTGACGATGACGTGGTCCGCATAAACGGCTCCTGTGATGGTGGCCGATTCACTGATAAACAGCATGCTCGGTTTGCCGTCCATGGCACGGATATCGCCGATGACGATGCCGTCGATGCGAATTCCGTCGCCGAACGTCAAGGTTCCCTCGATTGTTGTGCCGGGTGCGATCAAGCTTTTGATCGGCGGCTGCTTTCTTTTTCCAAACATAACCATCCTCCTCCATAAATCTTCGTTGAACACAGCAAAGGTTCTTGAGCCGGTCTTGCCGGTCTTAAAGCCTGAGCGTCTGCACCGAGCGCATTGCGGCGCTCTCCGTCATCGTCGCCGCGGTGGTTTTGGTCATCGTCCAACGGCGACGCAACAGGCAGAATTTCAAGACAAGCCCCACCCTCTTTTTGTTTGGCAATTTTGCGCCGTAGTCTGCGAGAAGCTCAGCAAAGTGTGGCGAAAGAGCCCGCCGCTTGCATCTGGATGCAACTTTATTGAGTTTTAGGAATAAGCCGGCAAATTCGCTGCGCATTGCTGTCTCAAACCCCGCAGGGTGTCGAGTGCCCAAAAAAAAGCCGCTTCGGCTTGAACCGAAACGGCTTTGACCAAAGCCCGAAGGCTCTCGGCGCGTTTAACGCTTGCTGAACTGCTTACGGCGGCGGGCAGAGCGGAAGCCGACTTTTTTGCGCTCGACCTCGCGTGCATCACGGGTTACGAAACCGGCCTGGCTCAGTGCCGGCTTCAGGGTTTCGTCGTAGTCGATCAGCGCGCGGGTGATGCCGTGGCGCACCGCACCAGCCTGGCCCGATTCACCACCGCCGTGCACATTGACCATGATGTCGAAGGTTTCGACATGGTTGGTCAAAAACAGGGGCTGTCGGCAGATCATGATGGAGGTTTCACGACCAAAGAACACACGAATGTCCTTTTCGTTGATCATGATCTTGCCGGTGCCCTTTTTCATGAACACGCGGGCGACGCTCGATTTGCGACGGCCAGTGCCATTGTTCCAGTCACCAATCATTTGGCTGCCTCCCGTTGAGCGTTTGCCGAGATGCCCGAAATATCGAGCACTTTGGGTTGTTGTGCGGTGTGCGGATGCTCGGCACCGCCATAGACCTTGAGCTTTTTGATCATTGCGTAACCGAGCGGGCCTTTGGGCAGCATGCCCTTGACGGCTTTCTCGAGCGCACGGCCCGGGAACTTGGTCTGCATGTCACGGAAATTGGTGGCACTGATGCCGCCTGGATAACCGGAGTGACGGTAGTAAATCTTGTCTGTCGATTTGGCACCGGTGACACGCAGCTGGGCTGCGTTGATGATGACGATGAAGTCACCGGTATCGACGTGAGGCGTATAAATGGCCTTGTGTTTGCCGCGCAAACGGAGAGCAACTTCGCTGGCTACTCGTCCGAGGACCTT
>JAJAYS010000291.1 GCA_026786065.1 Polaromonas sp. | reverse complement strand
GGATGCGCCAGTTCGGGCGACTTGAGTTGCAGCTGCGCGCTCAGGGCCTCAAACATCACGCCGCCTGCGGTGCTGATGGCTTCGTCGATCGGCCGCGCGGCCACCAGCCGCACTGGCAGCGCCTTGATGCCGGCGGCCAGCCGAACCGGGTCGGAGATGGCGTCTTTGGGAAGCAGCTCATACAGCATGGCAGCCTTGATGCCGTCGAGATTCAAACGGCTTTTGAGGTGGCTGGAAAGCGAACGCGAGCCACGCGGATGGCGCACTTCGACCAGCACCTGCTCTGGCGATTTGTCCGGCAGCAGGTCGAGCAAAAAGGTCGCGCTGCCGTGCGCCGCGATCTCGTCCCGGAGCAAGCTGGAAGCCGCGTAAATCAGGCTGCCTTCGACGCCCGTGGCGGTGGCAACAAATTCGCCCTTGCGGCTGAAGCTGCGCCCCTGCGAATCGGTGAAGCGCAGGGCGACCGATTTGAATGGCTGACCGGCGAAGCGGCTGGCGAAATGCGCGGTCCAGCCGGGCTGGGTGGCCGGGCCTTTGCCAATCAGGTCGCGCAAAAAATCGCGGCGGGTTTCGAGCGCATCGTCTGCATCGGCCGCCGCCACGCCCACGTCGAAGCCACAGTTGGCGGGCTTTAGCCGGGCCACCGGCACGCCACGCGCCTCCAGCAGCGGCACCCAGGCACCGTCGGAGCCGAGGCGCGCCCAGCTTGCGCCGCCCAAGGCCAGCACTACCGCGTCGGCGGTGACCGGCACCTCGCCGGCCGGGGTCGAAAAACGCAGCGCGCCATCCTCAGCCCAGCCCAGCCAGCGGTGCCGCGAAAAAAATTGCACCCTGGAGGCGCGCAGCCGATGCAGCCAGGCGCGCAGCAGCGGCGCAGATTTCATGTCTTTTGGGAAGACGCGGCCCGAGCTGCCGACAAACGTCTTGACACCCAGCCCTTCAGCCCAGGCGCACAGCGCGCCCGGACCAAAACCCGCCAGCAGTGCCTGCAGCGTCGTGCTGCGTTCCGCATAGCGGGCGACAAACGGCTCGGCCGGCTCGGAATGCGTCAGGTTGAGGCCGCCCTTGCCGGCCAGCAAAAACTTGCGGCCGACCGAAGGCATGGCGTCGTACAGCTCGACGCGCACCGCCGCGCCACCAGAGGCGACGACTTCGGCAGCCATCAGGGCGGCCGGGCCACCGCCGATGACGACGACGCGCAGCGGGCGGGGAATAGGAGGGGTGGGGTCGTTCAAGAAAAGTCCAGTTTGGGGCGGCAAGCGATGTTTCGCGAGGCAAAGAAGTGCCATCAGGCGGTCGGGCGACCAAATGGGTTTATCAGGCCATAGCCGAATCAGACCAGCGGCGCAGCTTTCGAAATGTCTTCGGCACGACGCGCCGAAGCGGATTCGCCCAAATTGTGAACGAGAAGGAAGATCCGCCGAAATGGCCGCCCTCCAACGCCCGGCTGGGAAAGCGGTTTCAGCTATTACTTCGATAGCTGCTTACGCCCATATCCATTGGTTTCTGGACTGAAATCATAATTCAGACCAGCGAATTCCAGGCTACCGCAAATCCGCCGCCGGAGCGGACCCGGCGGCCCAGCTCACATAGGCGGCGCGAAGCCGTTTCGGCCCACCACCATACGCAGCGCGGTCGGCTTGCCGTTTTTTTCCTGCGCGGTGATCAGCACCTTGGCGCCGGGCACCACCAGCGCCGCGACGTCGGCCTTGCCCTCTTTGAAAGTAACCACCGGCACATTGGCCGGCACGATCACGGTTTTTTCGCCACCGGGGTAGGTCAGCAGCAATTGCTGCCCGCCAGGCACGCTGGCTGGCGCGGCCGCGAGGTTGGCCACGGTGGCATTGGTCATGGTGCTTTGCGGCTGCAGATCCCACGGACGGTGGCCGGCGCCGCCGCCACGCAGGGCTTCGGGAAACACCAGCACTTCGAGCGCCAGTTGGGTGCCGTCGGGTTGCGGCATGGCGGCCGTGCCGATGTAGCTGCCGACTTTGACGTCGGACAGCGCGATCGGCACCACCTCGGTCACCGCCATGTCTGCCGGGCGCGCCAAAGTGACGATTTCGCCGCTGCGGTCCTTAACCACCAGCGTACCGACATCGACCTTTTCGATCGTGCCGCGAATGCGTACCGGCGGATTGAGCATGGCGCTCTCGGGTGCGGCCGCCTGCGAAAAAGCCAAGCTTGCGGCGCACAGCGCCAAGGCACCAGCAATGGAGGTTCTGAACATGGTGTGGGGTTCCTTCACAAGACCAAACAGGATCATGTTAGGGGCATACGCAAAATTGAAGTGCCCAGGCTCGCCCATTCCCTGACGCGCCGACGCCAGACTGCAGGTCGCGGCGCCGCTTAGGGTGGTGCAGCCGCGCAATCGCTATTATTTTTGTAGCTGCCCACGCAGTAAAAACAGCGATTTCAAGCCGCTTTTACATTCACGCGGAGACTGTTTCCAACGGTTGCGAACAGGCTGTAGTGATGCATGGGTGGGCGGCCGCAAGCGAGGGGTTTGTCCGGCTGCGCCTCTGCGTGCCCGGGACCGAGCCTGCGGGCGTGCATGCTGGTTGACCTGCTTGAGCCCTTGAGCCCTTGCGCCCTTGCGCCCTTGCGCCCTTGCGCCCTTGCGACATTGCGACATTGCGACATTGCGACATTGCGTGTGTGCTTTTCAAACCTGAATCAGGCAGCGGGTGGTGACTGGCGGCGCAAAAAGCGGGCTGCGGCCGGCGGGGTCTCAGATCACCTCGACCAGCTCGCCCTGCCCGGTCAAAAACGCCGCCCTGACCACTGCCGCCGGATAAATCGCCGCCACTGCGGCCCGATAAGCCAGCAGCTGGGCCACCAGCGCCGGTTGCGCCGCGGGGGTGTGGGCCGACTTGTAGTCGAGCACCCACCAGTGGCCTTCGTGGCCGGCGTCCTGGCGCTGCACCAGGCGGTCCAACCGCATCGCCTGGCCGGCATGCAGCAGATCGACCTCGTTGCCCTGCCAGGCGACGACCTCGGGCTGCCAGGCCCAGGCGCCATCGCCGGCCAGAATGCGCCGCGCCATCTGCGCGGCGCGCCGCGCATCGGGCGGGCTAAGCAAAAACTCGCGCTGCACGCCGGCGATATGCGCATCGCTTGCGCGGCCGCCCCATTCGAGCAGGCGGTGCATGGCCTGACCGATGCGGGCGGTGGCGTTTGCGTCGGGCTCACGGAACTCGGGCGGGCGCACGCTGGCGGGAGCAGCGGGCAAATCGGGCAATGAGGGCAGCAGAAAGGACCCGTGCTGCGAAGCGCTGTGGGTGTTGGTGTTGGTGTCGATGCCGGTGTCGCTGTCGGCTACGGCGGCATCCAGGTCTTGCTCGGGCATGGGCGCGGGTTGAGGCGCCGACTGAGGCGCGGACAGCGCAACGGCAACGCCGTGCAGGCGCTGCCACCAGCTGCCGGGTGCGGCGCGGTGCGCTTCGATGGACGACACCGCCACCGTGTGGCGCGCGCGGGTTAGCGCCACATAAAGCGCGTTCAGCTCTTCACGCT
>JAJAYS010000290.1 GCA_026786065.1 Polaromonas sp. | reverse complement strand
GCCCTGGCTGTTCGGCCACAGCGACGGCGGCTCGATTGCGCTGCTGGCCGCCTCGCGCATGCCCGATGCATTCGCCGGACTCGTTCTGCTGGCGCCGCACTGGATGGTTGAGGAGGCGGCGCTTTCGAGCATTCGGCTGGCCCGCACAGCCTATGCCGAAGGCGGCTTGCGCGACCGGCTGGCGCGCTACCACGACAATGTGGATTCGGCCTTTTTCGGCTGGAACCGCATCTGGCTGGACCCGACTTTTGCCAGCTGGCGCATCGAGGCCGAGCTGGCTGCGATCACCTGCCCGGTGCTGGCGGTGCAGGGGCTGGACGACGAATACGGCACGCTGGCGCAGATTCGCGGCATCGCAGACCGGTTGCCGCAGACCCGGCTGCTTGAGTTGCCGGCCTGCGGCCATTCGCCGCACCGGGATCAGCCGGCCGCGCTGATTGCGGCTGTGAAAGAATTCATCGCCCACCCCTTGGCTGCTCGACGCGCCGCGACCTGACCCGCAATGGATCTCGCCAACTTTTCAATTCAGCTTCTCAACAGCATGCAGTACGGCCTGCTGCTGTTCATGCTGGCCGCCGGGCTGACGCTGATTTTCGGCATCATGGGTGTCGTCAATCTGGCGCACGGCAGCTTTTACATGCTGGGCGCCTACCTGGCCTGGTCGCTCAGCGCGCTGTTTGGCAGCCTGAGCCTGGCGATTCTGGGCGGTACGGTGCTGGCCGTGCTGTTCGGCCTGGCGCTTGAATGGCTGCTGTTCCGCCATTTCTATCAGCGCGACCACCTCGACCAGGTGCTGTTGACCTTCGGCCTGATCTACATCTTTGAAGAGTTGCGCTCCATCGTCTGGGGCGACGACGTGCACGGCGTGCCGATTCCCGAGCTGCTGGGCGCGTCGATTCCATTGACCGACAACCTGTCCTACCCGGTATACCGGCTGTTCATGTCCGGCGTCTGCCTGGCGCTGGCGCTGGGTCTGTTTGTGCTGATCTCGAAAACCCGCCTGGGCATGAAGATTCGCGCCGGGGCTTTCAACCGCGACATGGCCGGCGCGTTAGGCGTCAACATCAAGCGGATTTATGCGGTGGTGTTTGCGCTCGGGGTCGGGCTGGCCGCCGTCGCCGGCATGATTGCCGCGCCGGTTGCCAGCGTTTATCCCAACATGGGCTCGCAGGTGCTGATCATGTGTTTCGTCGTGGTCGTGATCGGCGGCATCGGCTCGGTACGCGGCGCGCTGGTTGCCGCGCTGCTGGTCGGGCTGGTCGATACCTTCGGCAAAGTGCTGCTGCCTTCGGTGGCGGGCATGCTGGTGTACATGTTGATGGCTGCGGTTTTGCTGTGGCGGCCTGAAGGGTTGTTCAAGCAATGAAACCGGTTTGTGTTTTTGACGCTGGTTCCCTGACTCCTCATTTTGGCCATAGCCTGGTTGGCGGTTTTCTCGCCCAAGCCTTTTATTCCGTTTGTGATGAGGTATCGAAGGATATCCTTGCACTTTGTACCGGCCGACGACGGATGGCTTCGATACCTCAGCCCGAACGGGTGTGGGACGCGGGTTGTCCGGGCTTGCGAGAACGGCCTTCGACACTCCAGCCCGAACCGGTGTGGCGCGCGGGTTGCGTGGTTCCTCGATCTCCGGTGTTGACCTGTCATTCACAGAACCAGCCAGCGGGGTCAATTCAATGAGCGCTGCGAAAGCCAACCTCGAAATTTTGCCAGCGGGTGTGCAAGTCGCGCTCGGCCTGGCTTTGATCGCTTTGATTGCCTTCCCCTTCGTCGGCACCGACTTCTATACGCAGATGGTCACCCGGATGATGATCATGGCGATCTTCGCGATGAGTCTGGATTTGCTGCAGGGCGTCACCGGGCTGGTGTCGCTCGGGCATGCCGCCTACTTCGGGCTGGCCGGCTATGCGTTGGCTTTTCTGACGCCGCAGGGCGAAGCGGTCAGCCTGTGGTGGACGCTGCCGGTGGCGGTGCTGGCATCCGGCCTCGCCGCACTGCTGATCGGTATTTTCGTCGTTCGCACGCACGGCATCTACTTCATCATGGTGACGATGGCATTTGCGCAGATGGTGTTTTATCTGTTCTTCGACAACAAGCTGCTGGGCGGCTCCGACGGCCTGTACATCAACTTCAAGCCGAGTGCTGCAGTCTTTGGCTGGGTGCCATTCGACCTCGACAACAAGCGCACGCTCTACTACTTCACGCTGGCCGTGCTGCTCGGGGTGTACGCCTTTTTGCGTCGGCTGCTCTGGAGCCCGTTCGGCCGTGCGCTGGCCGGCATTCGGGTCAACGAGCACCGGATGCGCGCGCTGGGTTTTGCTACCTTCGGCTACAAGCTGGCAGCCTTCACGCTGGCCGGCAGCCTGGCCGGACTCGCCGGATATTTGTGGGGCACGCAGACCGGCTACATCAACCCGGAGCTGATGGGTTTTCACATGAGCGCGCACGCCATCATGATGGTGATTCTGGGCGGCATGGGCAACTTTGCCGGGGCTATCGTCGGCGCGTTTGCGTTCGAGTATTTGCTGCATGTGTTCAAGGATCTGCCGCAGGTCGGCAGCATCAACCTGGGCAAGCACTGGCAGCTGTGGATGGGTCTCTTCATCGTGCTGCTGGTCAGCTTTGCGCCGCGCGGCATTCTGGGGCTGGCTGAAAAGCTGGCCAAACGAAAGAGACCCTCTGCCTCCCCGGGAGCCAGCCGGTGAGTGAAGTTTTGCTCAGTGCCAAGAATCTGACCAAACGCTTCGGCGGCCTGGCGGCGGTCAGCGGGGTCTCGCTCGATCTACAGCGTGGCCGCATCCACGCGGTGATCGGCCCGAACGGTGCCGGCAAATCGACGCTGGCCAACCTGCTGTCGGGCGACCTGGCGCCGACCTCAGGCTCGGTGATGCTCGGCGGGCGCGACGTGACCGGCTGGCCGCCAGAGAAAATATCGAAGCAGGGGCTGGGCCGCAGCTACCAGAAGACCAACATCTTTTTGCCGTTCACCGTCTGGGAGAACGTCCGTCTGGCGGCCCAGTCGCGCCAGACGCAGGCCGCGAGCTGGCTCACGCTCGCTACTGATTTTGTAGCTATCGACGCACGTGTTGAAAGGGCTATAGAGCTTTCAGGCTTGAAACACCAAGCCAAAAACATGGCTGGCACGATCAGCCACGGCGAGCAGCGCCAGCTGGAAATCGCGATGACGCTGGCGACCGGTCCACAGGTGCTGCTGCTGGACGAGCCGCTGGCCGGCATGGGCGCAACGGAGGCCGAGCGCATGGTGGCGCTGCTGCTGGCCATCAAAAAAGACCACGCGATTTTGCTGGTCGAGCACGACATGGACGCGGTGTTCGCATTGGCCGACCGGCTGACGGTGATGGTCGATGGCCGGGTGATTGCCAGCGGCAGTCCGGCGCAAATTCGCGCCGACGCCGGTGTGCAGGCCGCCTATCTGGGAGAAGAACATTGAGCCGCGCCGTGCCCGCTGCGCAGACGGCCAGACGAGCGCTATTCGTATGCGCCATTTGATCGACGCCAGAAACATCCACAGCTATTACGGCGCCAGCCATGTGCTGCGCGGCATCGACTTCCATGTGGCGCGGGGCGAAACCGTGGGCTTGATGGGGCGCAACGGCATGGGCAAGAGCACGCTGCTCAAAAG
>JAJAYS010000289.1 GCA_026786065.1 Polaromonas sp. | reverse complement strand
GCTCAAGCCGCTGTGGGCGCTGGCGGGTGGGCCGGCGGGGACGGCCACATCAGCGGGAAAAAACGCCACAAGGCCGTAATTTTTAAGTTAAATCTGGCTGTAGCCTTCTAAAAAACGGCGTAAGCAGCTATTGAAATAATAGCAACTGGGGCTGCATCGGGAGCGCATGTGAGCGTAGCGGGAGGCCTCGTTGCGCAGAGTCCGATGGATTCCGGCCTTCGCCGGAATGACAGGTTGGGAGGTGGGACTGGGTAACCGGCTGGATTAACGGGTCCGAGCGACCGGCCCGACTGACAGGCCGGCGTCGAGGCCTTCTCCGCCCCGTCCCGTTGTCAGCCGAGCTTCTTTTTAAGCAGTTCGTTGACCTGCGCCGGGTTCGCCTTGCCCTTGCTTGCCTTCATCGCCTGGCCGACCAGCGCGTTCATCGCCTTGGCATTACCGGCGCGCACTTCCTCGACGTTTTTGGCGTTGGTTGCGAGCACGTCGTCGATGATTTTTTCGAGTTCGCCGTTGTCGTTCATCTGTTCAAGGCCTCTGGAGTTGATGATGGCGTCCACTTCAGTCGCATCGAAAGCCTGCACGCTCCAAGCGCCTCTAAAAGATCCTCCTACCGTATGAGTGGATCTGGCGAACAATTCCTGAAACAGGTCCTTTGCGACCCCGTGGCGGATCATGCCTTTAGACACACGAACAATCAAACCCGCTAATTGAGATGGGCTGAAGGTGGTCTGCTCTATGGAGATACCGCGATGATTAAGCGCTGAAGCCATCTCGCCCATAAGCCAATTGCTCGCCAACTTAGGTGGCGCACCTGCAAGAGCCACCGCTTCAAAATAGCCCGCCATCGCCTTGCTCTGCGTCAACTGCTCGGCGTCGTATTCCGGCAACCCATATTGCCCGATAAAGCGTGCCGCCATCACGCGCTGCAACTCGCCCATCTCGGCGCGCGTCTTCTCCACCCATTCCCGCGAAATCACCAGCGGCGGCAGATCCGGGTCCGGAAAATAGCGGTAATCGGCGGCGTCTTCCTTGGTGCGCATCGAACGCGTTTCACCGGTGTCCGGGTCGAACAGCACCGTCGCCTGGCGTATCGTGCGGCCTTCCTCGATCTCGCCGATCTGCCAGCGAATCTCATAGTCCATCGCCTGCTGCATGAACTTGAAGCTGTTCAGGTTCTTGATTTCGCGGCGCGTGCCCAGCGGCCCGCCGGGCTTTCGCACCGACACGTTGGCGTCGCAGCGAAAGCTGCCTTCCTGCATGTTGCCGTCGCAAATGCCGATCCAGGTGACGATCTTGTGCAGCTCTCTGGCATAGGCCACCGCCTCGGCGGACGAGCGCATGTCGGGCTCAGTGACGATCTCCAGCAGCGGCGTGCCGGCGCGGTTCAGGTCGATGCCGCTCTGACCGATGAAGTCCTCGTGCAGCGACTTGCCGGCGTCTTCTTCAAGGTGGGCGCGCACCAGCCGAACGGATTTTGTGATGCCGTCCAGGAAAAACTCGACGCTGCCGCCCTGCACCACCGGAATCTCGAACTGGCTGATCTGGTAGCCCTTGGGCAGGTCGGGATAGAAGTAGTTTTTGCGCGCAAACACGCTGCTTTCGGCAATGTGCGCGTTTACCGCCAGGCCGAACTCGATGGCGCGCTGCACCGCCCCTTTGTTCATCACCGGCAGCGCGCCGGGCAGCGCGAAATCGACGCTTGATGCCTGCGTGTTCGGTTCTGCGCCGAACGCGGTCGAAGCGCGGCTGAAGATCTTGGATTTGGTGGTGAGTTGGGTGTGGGTCTCGAAGCCGATGACAACTTCGTAGCCCTGCACCAGCGGACCGGTCGGCACGCCTGCCAAAGTTACCGGACTCGCGGTAACTGTGTTCATGCTGCAGCCTCCGGTGTGCGCAGATGCCAGTCGGTCGCCAACTGAAACCGGTGCGCCGCGCCCAGCAATTGCGCTTCCTGAAAGTAGTTGCCAATCAGTTGCAGCCCGACCGGCATGCGGTGCGCGCCAAAACCGGCCGGCAGGCTCATGCCAGGTAGCCCGGCCAGACTCGACGACAGTGTGTAGATGTCGGCCAGGTAACTGGCGACCGGGTCGCCCGACTTTTCGCCGAGCTTCCACGCGACCGTGGGCGACACCGGGCCGGCAATGATGTCGCATTGGGTGAAGGCCTTCTGGAAGTCCTCGGCGATCAGCCGGCGGATTTTTTGCGCCTTCAGGTAGTAGGCGTCGTAGTAGCCGTGCGACAGCACGTAGGTGCCGATCATGATGCGGCGCGTCACCTCGTCACCGAAACCCTCGGAGCGCGAGTTGCGGTACATGTCGTTCAGGTTGCTGTAGCTGGCGGCCCGGTGTCCGTAACGCACGCCGTCGAAGCGGCTCAGGTTGCTGCTGGCCTCGGCCGGCGCAATGACGTAATACACCGGTATCGACAGCTCGGTCAAAGGCAAATCGACCTCGACAAGCTCCGCGCCCAGCCGCTCGAACTCGGCCAGTGCAGCGCGCACGGCGGCCAGCACGTCGGCCGCGCAGCCCGCACCGAAAAATTGCTTTGGCAGCCCAATTCTCAAGCCTTTTAGCCCTGAAGCCCAGTCTGAGCGGGCGCAAGCAGCTATTAAATTAGTAGCGTAATCAACGACTGGCAGGTCCAGCGAGGTCGAGTCGCGGTCCGGGTCCGGCCCGGCCATGCTTGACAGCAGCAGTGCGCAGTCGAGCGCGCTCGCCGCCATCGGCCCGGCCTGGTCAAGGCTGGACGCAAAGGCCACCATGCCGTAGCGCGAGCAGCGCCCGTAGGTCGGCTTGATGCCGGTGATGCCGCACAGCGAAGCGGGCTGGCGAATCGAGCCGCCGGTGTCGGTGCCGGTGGCGGCGGGCACCAAGCCAGCGGCCACCGCGGCGGCCGAGCCGCCCGATGAGCCGCCGGGCACCCTCGAGATGTCCCAAGGGTTGCGCACCGGCGAGTAGGCGCTGTTTTCATTGGCTGAACCCATCGCGAACTCGTCGCAGTTCAGTTTGCCCAGCGTCACCGTGCCGGCTGCAGCCAGATTCGACACCACGGTGGCATCGAAGGGGCTGCGGTAGTTGGCCAGCATCTTCGAGCCGGCAGTCGTCGGGAAGTCGCGGGTGACGAACACGTCCTTGTGCGCCAGCGGCACGCCGAGCAGCGGCGCGCGCTCGCCGGCAGCCAGCCGGGCGTCGGCGGCGTGGGCCTGCGCCAGCGACACCTCGGCGTCCAGCGCCAGAAACGCGCCCAGGTTTTGCTGCGCCTCAATGCGCGCCAGGAAATGCTGCGTCACCTCGACGCTGGAAACCTCGCGCGCCGCAAGCCGCTGCGCCAGCGCGGCCACACCAAGCTGGTGCAGTTCGTGGCCGCGCTGCGCCTTGCCTGGGGCCGCGCTCATTCGATCACCTTCGGCACCAGAAACAGGCCGCGCTCAACCGCCGGCGCACTGCGCTGGGTGGCTTCGCGCTGGTCGGTCTCGCTGACGACATCGTCGCGCAGTCGCAGCGCCACCGCACCCAGCAGCGCGGCCGGGTGGGCCAGCGGCTCGACGCCGTCCGTGTTCACGGCCGCCATCTGCTCAACGAGCTTGAAGAAATCGTTGATCTGGCCGAGCGTGTGGCCGCTTTCATCGGGGCGCAACTCAAGCCGCGCGAGTTCGGCGACGCGGACGATGTCTTGGGGAGTCAGGGCCATAAGTCAGACGTGAACATGCAAAAAGAAAAAAGTGGGAGGGGGACGTCGCCGGCGCGGCGGGGGCCGACCGGCTTCGGATGTCGGCTCTCGCTGCCCGCTTCGGGCCGCCTTGACGGGGCTGCTGAAACCGGTTGTAACACCGGTTCGGCACCCCTGTTACCGGGGGTCTGGCACAGGCGATGCGTTATTATCCCGCCTTTGATTCCACGCCGGTCGCGGCGGCCGTGCCGGGTGGCTTCACAGGCGTTTGGCAGGCTGCGCGCACAGCGCCCAGACGATCAGAATTTCAAGAAAAACGGTCAGGCCGGCATCGTGCGGTGCCTTGACCCGGCGATGGCAACGGAGGTTGACCTCGCCCAACTGGATTTGCGCATATGTTTGAAAACTTCCGTCGGTACTTTTCGACCGACCTGGCGATCGACCTCGGAACCGCCAACACCCTCATTTATGTGCGCGACCGCGGCATCGTGCTGGACGAACCTTCGGTGGTCGCCATCCGCCACGAAGGCGGCCCACAAGGCAAAAAATCGATCCAGGCCGTCGGCCACGAAGCCAAAGCCATGCTGGGCAAGGTGCCCGGCAACATCGAGGCGATCCGGCCGATGAAAGACGGCGTCATTGCCGACTTCACCGTCACCGAGCAAATGCTCAAGCAGTTCATCAAGATGGTGCATCCGCGCAGCCTGTTCAGGCCGAGCCCGCGCATCATCATCTGCGTGCCTTGCGGCTCGACCCAGGTCGAGCGCCGCGCTATTCGCGAAAGTGCGCTCGGCGCTGGCGCCAGCGACGTCTATCTGATCGAAGAACCGATGGCGGCGGCAATCGGTGCCGGCCTGCCGGTCAGCGAAGCCAGCGGCTCCATGGTCGTCGATATCGGCGGCGGCACCACCGAAGTCGGCGTGATCTCGCTTGGCGGCATGGTGTACAAAGGCAGCGTCCGCGTCGGCGGCGACCGCTTCGACGAGGCGATCATCAACTACATCCGCCGCAACTACGGCATGCTGATCGGCGAGCCCACCGCCGAGGCCATCAAGAAAAGCATCGGTTCGGCCTTTCCCGGCAGTGAAGTCCGGGAAATGGAAGTCAAGGGCCGCAACCTGTCCGAAGGCGTGCCGCGCAGCTTCACCATCTCGAGCAATGAAATCCTCGAAGCGCTGACCGACCCGCTGAACAACATTGTCAGCGCCGTCAAAAACGCGCTGGAGCAGACCCCGCCCGAGCTGGGCGCCGATATTGCCGAACGCGGCATGATGCTGACTGGCGGCGGTGCGCTGCTGCGTGACCTGGACCGCCTGCTGGCTGAAGAAACCGGGCTGCCGGTGCTGATTGCCGAAGAGCCGCTGACTTGCGTGGTGCGCGGTTGCGGCATGGCGCTCGAGCGCATGGACCGGCTCGGCTCGGTCTTTACGACCGAGTAGGTCTTTTCTTTCGTTTGCTGGCCTAGCCTTGCCGCTCTGGTGGCCCACAGCCCACCAAGAACCGAACGACACCCGTGCCACTAGGAACCCTGGATCGAACTCCGCCGCCCTTCTTCAGGCAGGGGCCGTCGGCGTTGTCCAAGCTGATTTTCTGCAGCGCGCTGTCGGTATTTTTGATGGTCGCCGACGCGCGTTTCAACCTCACCCCACCCTTGCGCTCGGCGATCGCCACCGCGCTGTTTCCAGTGCAGTGGCTGGCCCTGCAGCCGGTCAATGCGGTGCGCGGTGCCGGCAAGTATTTCATTGGACTCGACGAGGCGCTGCAGGGCCGCGACGAGGCCAGCAAAAAGCTCGCGCTGCAGTCGCTGCGGGCCAGCCAGGTGGAGCAGCTGGCGCAAGAAAACCAGCGCCTGCGCAAGTTGCTGGAGTTGCGCGAGCAGATCACTGCGCCGGTGATCGCCGCAGAGGTGCTCTACGACGCCGCCGATCCTTACACGCGCAAGGTCATCATCGACAAGGGACTGGCCCAGGGCGTTGAGGCCGGTTCGCCGGTGGTCGATGAGTCGGGCGTGCTCGGACAAGTCACGCGGGTGCATCCACTGGTCAGCGAGGTCACCTTGCTGATAGACCGCGATCTGGCTATTCCGGTGCTCAACGTGCGCACCGGCGGGCGCAGCGTGGCCTACGGCGATCCGCTGGCGGGGGGCAGCGGGCTCGAACTGCGTTTCATGGGCAGCAATTCAGACCTGCAGGTCGGTGACCTGTTAACCACCAGTGGCGTCGATGGGGTGTACCCGCCGGGCTTGCCGGTAGCCCGGATCAGCAGCATCGAACGGCGGGCCGAGTCGGCCTTTGCCAAGATTGCCTGCACGCCGCAGGCCCAGGTCGGCGCGGCGCGGCATGTGATGGTGGTTCAACCGGGTTCCGGGCAGATTCCGGCCCGGCCCGCAGCGGCCGCACCAGTCGCGCCAGTCCGCAAAAAGGCCAGCAAATGATCATGCGCAGCGGTCAGCAATTGCTGCTGCCGGCCAGCCCGCTGTTCATTGCCGCGAGCCTGCTCGGCGCGCTGCTGCTCAACTTTTTGCCGTTTGGCCGGGTGCCCTGGATGCCCGACTTCCTCGCGCTGGTGTTGGTTTTCTGGAACGTCCATCAACCCTTGCGCGTCGGGATTGGCGTGGCCTTTGCGTTCGGCCTGGCAATGGACGTGCACCAATCGGCGTTGCTCGGCCAGCATGCCCTGTCGTACAGCGCCCTGAGTTTTCTGGCCGCGCTGATGCAGCGCCGCCTGCTGTGGTTCTCGGTGCCGTCCCAAGCGGTGCAGGTGCTGCCACTGCTGATGGCGGCGCATGCGCTGGAGCTGGCCGTGCGGCTGATGGGCGGCGCCGTGTTCCCGGGATGGATGCTGCTTCTGGCGCCGGTTCTGGAGGCCGTTTTGTGGCCGGTTGCGAGCATTGTGTTACTCGCGCCACAGCGCCGGGCGCCCGATCAGGACGACAATAGGCCGCTTTGATATGGCCCCCACGCTTGTCGCTTCGCGTACTGCGCTGCCCCCCGAGGGGGCGCATTTTCCCTTGGGGCGGCCCGGCGGGGAAACCACGGCCCCCACGCTTGTCGCTTCGCGTTCTGCGCTGCCCCCCGAGGGGGCTGCTGCGCCTGCGGCCTGGCGAAGCCAGGTCTGCGGCCCCTGCTGGTTGGGGGACGAGTCCCCGCGCGCCCGCAATTTTCCGCTCACGCTGAGGTATCCAAGGGCGAACCCGAGGGGATCCGTTTTCCTTGGGTCCGTCCAGCGGAAAAACCCTGGCCGGGTGCCTGACGAAACGGTGGCATCGCCATGACCGAACTCCGAAACGTCGAAGCCGATCTCTCGCGCTTTCGCGCCCGCGTGCTGGTGGCCAGCCTGATCGTGCTGGGGGCTTTTTCGATCCTCGCTGCGCGACTGACCTACCTGCAGGTGTACCGTCACGAAGAGCTCAGCGAGCAGGCCGAAAGCAACCGCACGGCCGTCGTGCCTATCGTGCCGAATCGCGGATTGATCCTGGACCGCAACGGCGTCGTGCTGGCGTCGAACTACTCTGCCTACACGCTGGAGATCACCCCAACGCGGGTGGCCAATGTCGAAGAAACCATCACCGCACTCGAGCAGGTCGTCGAAATCTCGGCGCGCGACCGCAAGCGCTTCAAGCGGCTGCGCGAAGAGATGAAAAACTTCGAGTCGCTGCCGATCCGCACCCGCCTGACCGACACCGAGGTGGCCCGCTTTGCCGCGCAGCGTTTTCGTTTTCCGGGTGTGGATATCAAGGCGCGGCTTTTTCGCAGCTACCCGCACGGAGAGCTTGCCAGCCATGTTGTCGGATACATAGGCCGCATCAACCAGAGCGAAAAAGAAATCATCGAAGCGGGTGAGAACGAAGGCAACTACCGGGGCACCGACTACATCGGCAAGCTGGGCGTGGAGCAAAGCTTCGAGGCCAAGCTGCATGGCATCACCGGTTTCGAGCGGGTCGAGACTTCGGCCGGCGGGCGCGCCGTGCGCAAGCTGGCCACGCACGCCGCAACGCCTGGCGACACCGTCATGCTGTCGCTCGACATCCGTCTGCAAAAGCTGGTCGAAGACATGTTCGGCGACCGGCGAGGCGCGCTGGTGGCGCTGGACCCCAGTACCGGCGACGTGCTGGCGTTTGTCAGCAAACCCACGTTCGACCCGAATCTGTTCGTCGATGGCATCGACAGCGAAAGCTGGACCGCACTGAGCGAGTCGCTCGACAAGCCCCTGCTGAACCGGGCGCTGCGCGGCACCTACCCGCCAGGCTCGACCTACAAACCCTTCATGGCGATGGCGGCGCTGCAGACCGGCAAGCGCGCGGCCAGTACCGTGATCCAGGACAACGCCAACTACACCTTTGGCGGCCACACCTTTCGCAGCCACGGCGACCACGGCCTCGGGGCGGTCGACATGTACAAGTCCATCGTCAAGTCGAGCAACGTCTATTACTACTCGCTTGCCAACGAGCTGGGGGTGGATGCCATGCACGACTTCATGAAGCCGCTGGGCTTTGGGCAGATTACCGGCATCGATATTTTTGGCGAGGTACGCGGCCTGCTGCCCAGCCAGGACTGGAAGAAAAAAGCCTACAAGCGGGCCGACCAGCAGAAGTGGTATGCCGGTGAAACCATCTCGCTGGGCATTGGCCAGGGCTACAACACCTTCACGATGCTGCAACTGGCGCAGGCCACGGCGGTGCTGGCCAACAACGGCGTCAAGCACCGGCCGCGGCTGATCATCGGCACGCAGGATCCGCTGACCAACGACCTGCGGCCCCTGAAGGCTGAACCGCCCGAAGACCTTGGCTACAAGCCCGAGCACAGTGCAGTGATCCGCCGGGCGCTGGTCGGGGTGACCCAAGAGGGCACCTCCACCCGGGTCTTTGCCGGTGCCGGTTATGTGTCGGGCGGCAAGACCGGCACCGCGCAGGCCGTCACCATCGGACAGAAAGACAAGTACAACGGCTCCAAAATGGAAGAGTTCCAGCGCGACCATGCGCTGTACATGGCGTTTGCGCCGGCGGACAAGCCGACCATCGCGCTTGCGGTCATCGTCGAAAACGCCGGCTGGGGTGCCGGGGTGGCCGCGCCGCTTGCGCGGCGCGTGTTCGACTACGCCTTGCTGGGCCAGTATCCGAACGACGAAGACATGGCGGCAGTGCGCAAGGGCACTGCTGCAGCGCCTATAGGCAAGCCGCTGCTGGCCAATGAGGTGCCGGCACTGAAGCTGCTCAGTCCCCAGGCTGGGTCAGCCAGCGCGGCGTTGGCCGGTGAAGTCATGCCCGCTGACACGCAGGCTGCGGCGCTGCCGGACAAGGCAAAGCCGGCAGCGAAGGCGTCGGCGCCGAGCGCTGCGGTCGCTGCCGCAAGCAAGCCAGCCAGCACGGCCAGTGCACCGGCCCCGCGCCAGGCGTCGCTCGCCACAGTCGCGGCCCCAGCCAAGGCCGCGGCAAGCGAGCCCACAACCGGACGCGGCCAGACCGCTGCCACGGCTGCCACGGCCGGGCCGGCGGTACCACGCACCTCGGCAGCGGCCGATGCGGGGCAGCCTCGTCTGGCCAATTGAGGGCCCGGCGCGGTAGCTGGCACGCCTGGCGCCGCATCACGCAGCACCCGGGAAGCAATCGGTAAGCGGAAACAAAAAAAGCGCTGGGGTTGCCAGCGCTTTGAGGAAAAAACTGCTTTTGTAAACGGCTTCTTCGGAATCGGTTTTGTTTTTTTCGGTCTCTCTCGTGTCTCCTCGGCTCCTCGCAACGAAGCGCTTTCGCTTCGTTGCACGGTGCAACTGTAAGGCCCGGGACTGCACCGGCTTATCAGGAGTTTCCCGTGGCCCGCCTTGCGCCGGACTGGGCTTTGCGTCGGCATCCAGGAGCCGGTTCCTGGGTGGCTGTGCTTGCAAGCCTTTCCCCCTGTCCCTAGGGGGAGAGGGCGCAAGGCGGAATCACCATATCCGGCAAACTGAGTGGTTACGATTTTGAAGCGAGAAAGGCTTCAAGCCGAATAAATACGGGCGTAAACAGCTATGAAATATATAGCGACTGCGGCGCCGCCTGAATCCTGCATCGACGCCCGTGAGCTGGAAACGCTGCTGGGCTACAACGCCCGTCGCGCTGCGCTCAAAGCCATCGGCCTGTACATGTCATCCCGCGCCTGACGCGGGATCCATGCGCCCGTGCAGGCCGCCGAAAATAGATCGCCGCTTGGTGGAAGGAATGACAGCACTACGCATCGGCAGGGATATAAAAACGCAACGGACCCCATTCGCCCACGGGTCCAAAACTTCACACCCCCGCCTGAATCCAGGCCGCCGCCTTCTCGGCAATCATCAGCGTCGGTGAATTGGTGTTGCCGCTGGTAATCGACGGCATCACCCCCGCATCGACCACGCGCAGACCGCGCACGCCGCGCACCCGCAGGTGCGAATCGACCACCGCCATCGGGTCATCGTCCGCCCCCATTTTGGTGGTGCCGACCGGGTGGAATATGGTCGTTGCGATGTCGCCGGCCAGCCGCGCCAGTTCGTCGTCGGTCTCGTACTGAACGCCGGGCTTGAACTCCACCGGTTTGTACTGGGCCAGTGCCGGCTGGCCGACGATGCGCCGGGTCACGCGCAGCGAGTCGGCGGCCACTTGCCGGTCTTGCGGGGTGCTGAGGTAGTTGGGCGCAATCGCCGGGGCGTCTTCAAAGCGCGGGGTCTTGATCTCTACCTTGCCGCGGCTGGTCGGGTTCAGGTTGCAGACGCTGGCGGTGAAGGCGTTGAAGTCGTGCAGCGGCTCGCCGAACGCTTCAAGCGACAGCGGCTGCACGTGATACTGGATATTCGGCCAGCGCTGCCCGGGCGACGAGCGGGTGAAGGCGCCAAGCTGCGACGGCGCCATGCTCATCGGGCCGGTGCGCTTCAACGCGTACTCAAGTCCGATGCGCGCCTTGCCCCACAGCGAGCGGGCCATTGAATTCAGCGACAGCCCCCAAGCCTTGTCGCCGGTCACCTTGTAAACCGAGCGGATCTGCAGATGATCTTGCAGGTTCTCGCCGACCCCCGGCAGGTCTTGCTGCACCGCGATGCCGTGGCGCTGCAGCAGCGCGCCGGGGCCTATGCCCGAGAGCTGCAGGATCTGCGGCGAGCCGATGCTGCCAGCGCACAGCAGCACCTCCCCTAGCTTGCCGCCCTGGTCGCGCGTGGCGTGGGCCACCAGTTGCTCGCGGCCGGTCCAGACCTCGACGCCGGTGCAGCGCTGGCTGCCGTCGGGCTGTTTCTCGAGCACTAGTTTGCTGACCTGCGCATGCGTCCACAGTTCGAAGTTTGGCCGGCCGAAGCAGGCTGGCCGCAAAAAGGCTTTGGCGGTGTTCCAGCGCCAGCCGTTTTTCTGGTTGACCTCGAAGTAGCCGACGCCTTCGTTGTCGCCCCGGTTGAAATCGGCGATGGCCGGAATGCCGGCCTGCTGGGCGGCCGCAGAAAACGCGTCGAGAATGTCCCAGCGCAGCCGCTGTTTTTCGATGCGCCATTCACCGCCCGAATTGCGGTGCCTGAGCATCTTCTGGTACGCATTGGACGGGTTTTGCATCAGCTCGGGTGCGGTGCCGCGTGCGCCGTGCATCGGGTCGGCGCCCTTGTAGTGGTCTTCGTGCAGCTTGAAGTGCGGCAGGCTGTTGTCCCAGCGCCAGTCGGCGTCGCCGGTCAGCTCGGCCCAGCGGTCGTAGTCGCGCGCCTGGCCGCGCATGTAGATCATGCCGTTGATGCTCGATGAACCGCCCAGCGTCTTGCCGCGCGGGTAGCGCAGCGAGCGGCCGTTCAGCCCGGCGTCCGGCTCGGTCTGGTAAAGCCAGTCGCAACGCGGGTTGCCGATGCAGTGCAGGTAGCCGACCGGAATGTGGATCCAGTGGTAGTCGTCTTTGCGGCCGGCCTCGATCATCAGGACGCGCTTGGAGGCGTCGGCGCTCAGGCGGTTGGCCAGCAGGCAGCCGGCGGTGCCGCCGCCGATGATGATGTAGTCAAAAACCAGGGAAGGGTCGTGCATGGCGCAATGGGTTCGCAGTTCGGCAAAGGTCGGCGGCAACGGGAGTACCCGGCGCAGCAAGCCTGCGCTGGTGCGGCATTGTGGCAAATCGCGTCGTCAGCCAGGCTGGCCGGTCCGCTGTAGGACCATAGCGACAGTGCATTACGCTGCTGCGCGGCGGCATTTCGCGCAGTTACCATTTGTTTTTTGCCTCCGGCACTGGGCGCTGCGCCGCGCAGCGCGGCCGTTCACCTGCGGCAACACCCCCACATTCCCCCACATTCCCCGACATGCCCCGTCATGGACCCGTCCACGCCCCGCATCGACGCTGAAGAAAGCCCAACCGGCCCCCAGCTGCTGGCACGCGGCGCATGGACCGCGGCCGACCTGACGCGGCAGGCGACGTGGTCGGCCATCACCGCCCGGCTCAACACGCTTTCGAGCCAGGCCACCGGCGCGGGCGCTGCGGCCCACTGGGACCTGCGGCAGCTCGAACGCCTCGACTACCTGGGCGCTCAGGTGCTGTGGAACCACTGGGGACGCCAGTGGCCGGAGCAGATCGAACTCACCGCCAGCCAGCGGGCGATGCTAGACACGATAGAGAAATTCGCGGTGGCGCCGCCGCTGCTGCCCCGGCCCGGCTGGCTCGCGCCCTTTACGGCTTTGGGCGACCGGCTGCTGCGCCTGCTTGATCACCTGCGCGGTGTGCAGCGGCTGCTGGGCCAGTTGCTGCTCGACGTGCTGCGGCTGCTGCGCCGGCCGCAGCACGGCCCGTGGCGCGACTTTTCTGGCCATTTGTTCAACATGGGCGCGACGGCGCTGCCGATCACCGCGCTGGTGGGGTTTCTGATTGGCGTGGTGCTGGCCTATCTGATGTCGCGGCAACTGCAGCAATTCGGCGCCGACGCCTTCATCGTCGATATTTTGGGCCTCTCGCTGATCCGCGAACTCGGGCCGGTGCTGGCGGCGATTCTGGTCGCCGGGCGCACCGGTTCGGCCATCACCGCGCAGATCGGCGTGATGCGCGTCACCGAAGAGCTGGACGCGATGCGCGTGATGGGCATTGCGCGCGGCTTCCGGCTGGTGATGCCGCGGGCGCTGGCGCTCGCCATCGTGATGCCGCTGATCAGCGTCTGGACGACGCTGGCCGCGCTGCTAGGCGGAATGCTGGCGGCCGATGTGACGATGGGCATCACGCCGTCCTACTTCATCAACGCCTTGCCGGCTGCCGTCAGCATCAACAACCTGACGCTGGCAACCAGCAAGTCGGTGGTTTTCGGTTTGCTGATTGCGCTGATCGGCTGCCATTACGGACTGCGGGTCAAGCCCAACACCGAGAGCCTGGGCCAGGGCACAACCGCGTCGGTGGTGACCTCAATCACCGTCGTAGTGCTGGTGGATGCGCTGTTTG
>JAJAYS010000288.1 GCA_026786065.1 Polaromonas sp. | reverse complement strand
TCCATCATGCCCGGACCAAAACGTTTCAACAAAGACAAGCGCCCCAAGCGCAACACACAATCCCTGCTGTTCAAGCGCAAGCGCTTTTGTCGCTTTACCGCTGCTGGCGTCGAAGAAATCGACTACAAAGACATCGACACGCTGCGTGACTTCGTCTCTGAAAACGGCAAGCTCATTCCGGCACGCCTGACCGGCACCCGCGCGATCTTCCAGCGTCAGATCAACACCGCCGTCAAGCGTGCTCGCTTCCTCGCGATGCTGCCGTACAGCGACCAGCACCGCAGCCTGTAAGGAGCCACCCTCATGCAAATTATTCTGCTCGACAAAGTCGTGAACCTGGGCAACCTGGGTGAAGTCGTCAAGGTCAAAGACGGCTATGCACGCAACTTCCTGATACCGTCTGGCCGCGCCCGCCGCGCCACGGCATCCAACAAGGCCGAATTCGAGGCCAAGCGCGTCGAGCTTGAAAAAGCCGCCGCTGCCAAGCTCGCCGCCTCGCAAACCCAGGGCGAAAAGCTTGCCGGCACCAGCGTCAAGCTGACCCAAAAGGCTGGCGTGGACGGTCGGCTGTTCGGTTCGGTCACCAACCACGACATCGCCGCCGAGCTGACCAAGCAGGGCTTCGCCGTAGCCAAGTCGCAGGTGCGCATGCCCAACGGCCAGTTGAAGACCGTTGGCGACCATGCCGTCAGCATTGCGCTGCACACCGATGTGACCGTCGATATCAACGTGACGGTGCTCGGCGAAACCGCCTGAGTCTGCTGTCGTCCTGGCGGCTCCGGCTGTCGGCGTCAAAAAGCCGCTCATCGAGCGGCTTTTTTTATGGCTTCACGCTGGTTTTCATCGCTGTGACGACGAGCGACGGAGCGTGACAGCGCAATTTCGTCGGCCTGACAGGCCGGCCGTCTTGTGCACAGCTCCGACCCGGATTTACACCGGATGCCCACTGCTTATGCACACGCTTTTCCCGCCCTCGCCAAGGGCGGCGGCGTACCATTCACAGGCCCAAAGGAAACCCATGTCAGCCCTGCTTTCGACCTTCGATGACCCGCGCTACGGCGCCGACCGCCAGATTGCGCAGCTGCGCATTCCACCGCATTCCATCGAAGGTGAGTCAAGCGTGCTGGGCGGCCTGCTGCTCGACAACAGCGCCTGGGACCGGGTCGGCGACCTGCTGACCGACCAGGACTTTTATCGCCGTGAGCACCAGCTGGTCTATGCCGCGATCGGCAAGCTGATCAACGCCAGCAAGCCGGCCGATATCATCACGGTGTACGAAGCGCTGCAAAACATCGGTAACGCCGACGACGTGGGCGGCCTGGCCTATCTGAACGCGCTGGCGCAATACGTGCCCAGCGCCAGCAACATCCGCCGCTATGCCGAAATCGTGCGCGAGCGTTCCATTCTGCGCAAGCTGGTCAGCGCCAGCGACGAGATCGCCACCAATGCGTTCAGCCCCCAGGGCAGGTCGGTGGCGGTGATTCTTGACGAAGCCGAGCAGAAAATCTTCAACATCGGCGAGCAGGGCTCCCGCATGAAGCAAGGCTTCCAGAGCATGGACACATTGGTCGTCAGCCTGCTGGACCGCGTGACCGAGATGGCCGAGAACCCGCAGGACGTGACCGGGGTGCCGACCGGCTTTTATGACCTGGACCGCATGACCTCGGGGTTCCAGGCCGGTGACCTGATTGTGCTGGCGGCGCGCCCGTCTATGGGCAAGACCGCGCTCGCCATCAACATCGCCGAGCACGTCGCGCTGCATGAGGGTCTGCCGGTGGCGGTGTTCTCGATGGAGATGGGCGCTTCGCAGCTCGCGGTGCGCATCGTCGGCTCCATCGGCCGCATTGACCAGACGCACCTGCGCACCGGCGCG
This sequence comes from Polaromonas sp., assembly GCA_026786065.1. Lineage (GTDB taxonomy): Bacteria > Pseudomonadota > Gammaproteobacteria > Burkholderiales > Burkholderiaceae_C > Polaromonas. The sequence continues at coordinate 715 of JAJAYS010000288.1, read as the reverse complement.
CTGACCGACGAAGAATGGCCGCGCCTGACCGAAGCCGTAGAAAAACTGCGCAACATCTCGCTGCACATCGACGAAACCCCCGGCCTGACGGTCAGCGAGTTGCGCGCCAACGCCCGGCGCCTGGCGCGCCAGTGCGGCAAGCTCGGCCTCATCGTGGTGGACTATTTGCAGTTGATGAGTGTGTCCAGCAGCATGAGCGAAGAAAACCGGGCCACCGCCGTCGGCGAGATTTCACGCGGCCTGAAAATGCTGGCCAAGGAGCTGCAATGCCCGGTGGTGGCGCTGTCGCAGCTCAGTCGGGGCGTCGAGTCGCGCACCGACAAGCGCCCGATGATGAGCGACCTGCGCGAATCCGGCGCCATCGAGCAGGACGCCGACATCATCATGTTCATCTACCGCGACGAGTACTACACCAAGGAGGCTTGCAAGGAACCGGGTGTCGCTGAAGTCATCATCAGCAAGCAGCGCAACGGGCCGACCGGCACGGTCAAGCTGGCGTTCATCAACCGGATCACCAAGTTCGAGAGTCTGGCGAACGGCAGCAGCGGGGGCTACTGACCTTGATTGAGGTCGGTGCGGCCGGTGAGGTGGGTGAGGGCGTTTCGGGCGGCCCGCCGGCCTGAGCGCGCAGCCGCTGTTGGGGTGCGTCGGGCCAGGAAATGGCGATCCTCCCTAGGCCTCGCCCAGCGCCACGCCGGCCGGCGCTGCGTTGCCG
>JAJAYS010000287.1 GCA_026786065.1 Polaromonas sp. | reverse complement strand
ACGCTGGCCAGTGAAACCGACGGGGAGGTGCTGTTCTCGAACGCCGACAGGGGCCGCTACGCCACCGACGCGTCGATCTACCAGGCGATGCCGGTGGGGGTCTTCGTGCCCCGGCATTCGGCGGACGTGAAAACCGCGCTCGACATTTGCCGCGACCTGAAGGTGCCGATCGTCCCGCGTGGCGGCGGTACCAGCCAGTGCGGGCAAACTGTCGGCGCCGGTCTGGTGATCGACCATGCCAAGCATGTGCGGAGCATCCTTGAAGTCGATGCCGCCAATCGCACGGCGGTGGTCGAGCCCGGCATCGTGCTGGACCACCTGAACGCGGCGCTGAAAAAACACGGCCTGTGGTTTCCGGTCGATGTCTCGACCAGCGCGCAAGCCACGCTGGGCGGCATGGCCGGCAACAATTCGTGCGGCAGCCGCAGCATCGCCTACGGCAACATGGTGCACAACGTGCTCGGGGCCAGCGCCTGGACCTCCGACGGCAGCCTGCTGGACTTCGGCCGTTACGACAAAGCCACCGGCCCGGCAAGGATCCTCGGGGACTACGTGAAGTCGCTGGCCGAGTCGCTCAAACCCGAGCTTGCCGTGCACTGGCCCAAGGTGCTGCGCCGGGTGGCCGGCTACAACCTCGACATCTTCGACAACCAGAACGAGAAGCCCTACACCGCCGATGGCTCGGTCAATCTGGCGCACCTGCTGATCGGCAGCGAAGGCACGCTGGCACTGACGAAATCGCTGACGCTGCAGCTGTCGGAGTTGCCGCTCAGCAAGGTGCTGGGCGTGGTGAACTTTCCGACTTTCTACCAGGCGATGGATTCGGCGCAGCACATCGTGAAGCTCGGCGATGGAACCTTGACCGCTGTCGAGCTGGTGGACCGCACGATGATTGAGCTGTCGCTGCAAAACCCGGCGTTTGCGCCGACTGTGCGCACCGCCCTGATCGGCCAGCCCGATGCGATTTTGCTGGTCGAATTTTCAGGCAAATCCAAAGCCGAACTGACGCCGAAGATCAAACAGCTAGTCGAACTGATGGGCGAGCTGGGCCTGCCCGGAGCTGTGGTCGAGATGATCGACGATGCACCGCAGAAAAACCTGTGGGAAGTGCGCAAGGCCGGCCTGAACATCATGATGAGTCTCAAAGGCGACGGCAAGCCGGTCAGCTTCATCGAAGACTGCGCGGTGCCGCTAGCCAATCTGGCCGAGTACACCGAGGCCTTGACGCAGGTCTTCCGCAAGCACGGCAGCAAGGGCACCTGGTACGCCCACGCGTCGGTGGGCACGCTGCATGTGCGGCCGATTCTGGACATGCGGCGGGACGGCGGCGCAAAAATGCGCGCGATTGCCGAAGAAGCCTCGGCGCTGGTGCGGCATTTCAAGGGCGCCTACAGCGGCGAACATGGCGACGGCCTGTGCCGGGGCGAATGGATAGCCTGGCAGTTCGGCCCGAAGATCACCGACGCGTTCGCGCAAATCAAAAACCATCTCGACCCTATCGGCCTGCTGAGCCCGCAGCGCATCGTCGATGCGCCGAAGATGGACGACACCCGGCTGATGCGCTTTCCGCCCAGCTACAAGGTGATCCCGATTCAGACGGCGCTCGACTGGAGCGCCTGGAACGTGCAAAACGACCCGGTGACCGAGCAGACCACCGCGCCCGGCAGCGGCGGTGATCCGGCCCAGGGTTTGGCCAAAGCGGTCGAGATGTGCAACAACAACGGCCACTGCCGCAAGTTCGATGCGGGGGTGATGTGCCCGAGCTACCGCGTCACCCGCGACGAAAAGCACCTGACCCGCGGGCGTGCCAACACGCTGCGGCTGGCCCTGTCGGGGCAGCTCGAAGGCATGCAGGCCGAAGACGCCTTCACCAGCGACGCGGTCAAGGACGCGCTCGAGCTGTGCGTCGGCTGCAAGGGCTGCAAGCGCGACTGCCCGACCGGCGTCGATATGGCGAAGATGAAAATCGAGTTCTTGCATCACTACAAGGCCAGACACGGCTACACGCTCAAAGACAAACTGGTCGCCTACCTGCCCGACTACGCGCACTGGGCCAGCCGCTTTGCGCCGTTGCTCAATTTGCGCGACAAGATTCCGGGCATGGCCGCGCTGAGCGAAAAACTCATGGGCTTCTCGGCCAAGCGCAGACTGCCGCAGTGGACCGGAGACACCTTCTGGAAGCAGCTCCCCGTACAAGCCGAATCGGGAGCCACGCCCCAAGCGGCTCAGAGCGCGCCGTTTCGCAGCGCCTCACGCCACCAGGTTCTGGTCGCCAAAAAGCCGGTGGTGCTGTTCGTCGATACCTTCAACGGCTATTTCGAATCCGCCAATGCCATCGCCGCGCTCAACGTTTTGCAGACTGCCGGCTACACGGTTCACGTCGCGGCCAAAGGCGGCGGCGCTGGCAACAAGGCGCTGTGCTGCGGCAGGACCTTTCTTGCCAGCGGTATGGTCGAGCAGGCCAAAGCCAAAGCGCGCGAACTGATTGCCGCGCTGCTGCCCTTCGCCGAAAAAGGCATCGCCATCGTGGGCCTCGAACCGTCCTGCCTGTTGACCCTGCGCGATGAAGCGCTGGTGATGGGCCTGGGCGAGGCGGCCATCACTGTCAGCCGGCAGGCGCTGCTGCTCGAAGAATTTCTGTCGCGGGAGCACGCGGCCGGGCAGCTTGAAGGGCTCAAGGCCAGGCTGCAGCCGGTGGACCAGCCCATCCTGCTACACGGCCACTGTCACCAGAAGGCCTTTGGCGCGGTCAGCCCCATCCTTGATGTGCTGCGGCTGATTCCCGGTGCCCAGCCCGAGCTGATCGAGTCCAGCTGCTGCGGCATGGCCGGCAGCTTCGGCTATGAAGCGGGCCACTACGCGGTGTCGATGCAGATGGCCGAGTTGAGCCTGCTGCCGGCCGTGCGCAATCAGCCGGGCGCCATCGTGGTGGCCGACGGTACCAGCTGCCGGCACCAGATTGCCGACGGCGCCGGCCGCACGGCGGTGCATGTGGCGGTGCTGCTGGCCCGGCAGTTGGGCGGCTGACCTGGCGGCCCGCCAGTAGCTATATTATTGATAGCTAATTACGCCGGTATTTATTGGGCTAAAGGCTAATTTTATTAAGTATTTTGATCGACTTGCAGCGCTTCCGCTTGAATTAGGCCGACGCCGGTGGCTTGATCAGGCTGTTTAAAAATCCCGCGGTGAAATGCGCGTCGATGAACCGGGCTAGACCGTCGAACACGGAATCGAAGGGCACGGTGGCGGCGCCGAACAGCGCAGCCAGCACGTCGGGCGCCTCGAACAGGCCGTGCAGGTAGCAGCCCAGCACGTTGCCCGAGGCGTTTTGCCATGCCAGAGCGTCGGGCATGACCTGGTGCGCCGCGTGCCCCGCTGCCGCCATGGCGGGATGCAGGTCGGTGCGGCCGTGATGAATCTCGTAGCCCCGCACCTGGACGCCGGACAGACTGGCCCACGGCCCGTCGAGGGCCTCGAATGTCGCCTGCCGATGCCGCACGGTTTTGTCCGGCTCGAAGACCGTGACCAGCGGCAGCAAACCCAGGCCGGGCGCATTGCCGTCGATGCCGTGCGGATCGATCAGCGCCTCGCCCAGCATTTGCAGGCCGCCGCAAATTCCCAGCACAGCCCCGCCCCGGCCGGCATGCCCGGCAATGGCCTGATCCAGCCGCTGCGCGCGCAGCCAGGCCAGATCGCCGCTGGTGTGTTTGGAGCCGGGCAGGATGATCCAGTCCTGCGGCCTCAAGCCGGCCAGCTCGCCCGGGCTGCGTACCCATTGCAGGCGCACGCCAGGGACGTTTTTCAGCGGCTGAAATTCATCCAGGTTGCTGATGCGCGGGTAGGCCACGATGGCGATGGT
>JAJAYS010000286.1 GCA_026786065.1 Polaromonas sp. | reverse complement strand
GCGCCGGCCTGGGCGTCGAAGCGCACCGGCAGCATGTTGGCGCCGAACCAGTGGCTGCTGATGCATTCGGGCTTGGTCAACGCCTGCTGCTTCGCGCTGCCGGTTTCGGCAAAGCCGGCGTCGAAAAAGCGCAGCATCGGGATGTCGAGCCCGTCCAGCCAGACCACTGAGCCGCCAGCTTCGACCTCGCCCAAATGGCCGTGGTCGTGCCAGGTCCAGCTTGGCGTGATGATGAAGTCGCCCGGCTTCATTTGCGTGCGTTCGCCGTCCACCGCAGTGAACGCGCCGTGGCCCTCGACCACGAAGCGCAGCGCGCTTTGCGTATGCCGGTGACTCGGCGCGATCTCCCCCGGCAGGATCACCTGCAAGCCGGCATACAGCGACTGGGTGATGCACGACTGGCCGCGCAGCGCCGGGTTCTCCAGGATCAGCACGCGGCGCACCGCCTCTTCGGCGCTGATCAGCTCGCCCGCCTGCTGCAGATACGGTTTGACGTCGGCGTAACGCCACAGCGCCGGCTCGCAGGGCGTGTCGGGCTGGGGCGGCACCAGGGCATGCAGCACCTCCCACAGCGGCGTCATGCTGTGCGCGGCGATGGCGTCGTAGAACGCCTTGCGGGCCGGGTCGCGGGGTCGCAAGGCGGCTTGCAGAGCAGCGGCTTGGTTCATCACAGTCCTTGGGACAGGGCGCTGGGGGCGCTGGATGGAAGCGGTTTAAATCGGGTCGGGTCAGGAGCGTGGTGGGCGGATAGTCAGGAAAACTTTGCAGCGCGGGCGTGAAGGCTGCAGCCAAGCCCCCGCACAGCCCAAGCCCGGTCAATCGATTTTGATGCCCTGCGCCGCGATGATGCCGCCCAGGATGGCGGCTTCGCTTTTGATGCGGCTGCGCAGTCCTTCGGGCGAGGTGCCGACCGCCTGCCAACCCTGGTTGAAGAGCTTTTGGCGGGTCTCGGGGTCGCGCACGATGCGCGAAATTTCGCCGTTCAGGCGTGCCTGGGCCGCCGCCGACAGGTTGGCCGGGCCGACCAGCGCGGTCCACACCTCGAGATTGAAATTAGGAACGTCGGCGTCGGCCAGCGGCAGCACCTCGGGCGCCAGCGCGCTGCGCCCGCTGGTGAGGCCGACGGCCATCAACTTGCCGGCCCTGATCTGCGGCAGCGCGATGCCCGGTGGCACCAGCGCCATCTGCACCTGGCCGCCAAGCAGCGCGGTGACGATCTGCGGGTTGCCCGAGTAGGGGACATGGACCAGCGGCAGGTCGCCGACGCGCGACTTCAGCAGCTCCATGCCGAGATGGCCGACCGAGCCGTTGCCGACCGAGCCGTAATTCCACTTGTCGCCTGCGCGCCGGGCGGCGTCGAAAAATGCCCGACCGGCGGGTTGACCCGGCGGCGCCACCAGAATCAGCGGTGCGGTGGTCAGCAGCGAGATCGGCGTGAAGTCTTTGGTCGGGTCGTAAGGCAGCTGGCTGTAGAGCAGCTTCGCCGAAGTCAGGTTGCCGTTGATCAGCACACCGAGCGTGTGATCGTCGCTGGCCTTGGCGACCTGGTCGGCGGCGATGTTGCCCGAGGCGCCCGGGCGGTTTTCGACGATGACCGGCACACCCAGCGCCCGCGACAGCGGCTCGGCCAGCGTGCGCGCCGCCATGTCGGGCGTGGAACCCCCGGGGAAGCCGACCAGAATGCGCAGCGGCTTGCTTGGCCAGACCGCCGGTTTGGCCGTATTTTTTGAGCTATTTTGAGCTGCGGCCCAGTCAGGAAGGGCGTAAGCAGCTATTAAAAAAATAGCTACTGCAAAGCCGTGGCGACGGCGGGCGGGAGGCGGTTGGACTGTCATGGGCAGCGCGTAGGCAAAAATGAAGGGAAGTGGTTATTGAAACAGTTTCGACGGCTCGATGCCGCTGTACATCCATTTCAAGCCGGCAAAGCCTGCGAACTCGGTGCCGCTTTAAAACATCTGGTTGCGCAGCTCGCGCTGCACGCCGGACGCATGGTAAATGTCGCCGTAAAAGCGGGCGGTCAATTGCCCCCGGCCGGTGCGCAGGTAGCGCGGCTGCTGGTACTTCTGGAAGGCGGCGGCAATGTCGTCCCGCGTGTGGCGCAGCGCCTCGCGCAGCACCACCGCTTCTTCGATAGCCTGGCAGGCGCCCTGCGCCAGATACTGCAGCATCGGGTGCGCCGCATCGCCAAGCAGCGTGACGCGCCGGTCGCTCCAGTTTTTGACCGGTTCACGGTCGCACAGCACCCACATTTTCCAGGTCTCGATCTTGCCGAGCAGTTGCCTGACCGGCGGGCAGGCGCCGGCAAAGTGCTGGTTCAATTCGTTGGTGTCGCCGAAGCTGTTCCAGCCCTCGTCGTACTTGCTGCTGTGAAACACCGCTACCAGGTTGAGCAACTCGCCCCGGCGCATCGGGTACTGCACCAGATGGGTTTTTTCGCCGCCCCACAGCAGCACGTCGTTGCTCCAGAGTTCTGGCGGAACGTCTTCGCGTTGGAGCACCGCACGGTAGGCGACGTGCCCCGAAATGCGCGGTTTGCCGTCGCCGACCAGCGCCTGGCGGACGACGCTCCACAGACCATCGGCACCGATCAGCGCACGGCCGCAAAGGCGCTCGCCGCTGGTCAGCGTGACCGTGACCGAGGCGGCATCTTGTCCGAACGAAAGCACTTTGGCGTCGGTGCGCAGCGTCACGTTGGGTTGCGCCTGGCAGGCATCCAGAAAGACCTGGTGCAGGTCGGCCCGGTAAATGACGCCGTAGGGAAAGCCGTAGGTCGCGCGCGCCAGGTCGCCGAGCGGCACGCGCACCACGGCTTCGCCGGTGAAGACGTCGCGCAGCGCCATTGCCTCAGGGAAGAACGCCACGCGGTTGATGTGTTCGGTCAGCCCGAGCGTGTCGAACATCCGAAAGAT
>JAJAYS010000285.1 GCA_026786065.1 Polaromonas sp. | reverse complement strand
CCGATGCCCGCCATGACCGAGGAGCGCCGCAAGGAGCTGACCAAGGTCGTGCGGGCAGAAGGCGAGCACGCCAAGGTGGCCATCCGCAATCTGCGCCGCGAAGGCAACGATAGCGTCAAGAAGCTTGTCAAAGACAAGCTCGCGTCAGAAGACGACGAGCGCAGGGCGCAGGAAGACATCCAGAAATTCACCGACCGCTTCATTGCCGATGTTGACAAACTGGTCAGCGGCAAAGAGCACGACATCATGGCGGTCTGACTTGACACCTGGTTCGACAGTGCTGCGAAAACACCGATTTGACGCACGGCCGGGCCAGGCCCGCACCGGAGCCCGGCGGTGATTGCGGTTCCGAACCACGTCGCCATCGTGATGGATGGAAACGGGCGCTGGGCCACCCAGCGTTTTTTGCCGCGCATTGCCGGTCACAAGCAAGGGGTGAAGTCGCTGCGCCGCTGCGTCGAGGCCTGCGTCGTTCGCGGCATCAAGGTATTGACGATTTTTGCGTTTTCGTCGGAGAACTGGAATCGGCCCTCCGATGAGGTTTCCGGACTGATGGAGCTGCTTGCAATGAGCCTGGCAGCCGAGGTGCCGCGGCTGCAGGCCAACGGCGTCCGGCTGTATTTTGCTGGTGACCGCGGGCGCTTGTCTGCCAAGGTGCAGGCCGGACTGGCCAAGGCCGAAGCGGAGACAGCGGGCAACCGGCGCCTGGTGCTGAACGTCTGCTTCAACTACGGCGGTCGTTGGGATATCGCGCAGGCGGCGCGCAAGCTGGTCGAGCGCGGCGAAGAAATCACTGAACTAGCGCTGGACCGGGCCATGTCGCTGGCCTATGTTCCCGACCCGGACCTGTTGATTCGCACCGGGGGCGAGATGCGACTGAGCAACTTCCTGCTTTGGCAGGCGGCGTATTCCGAGTTGCATTTTTCCGTCAAGTTTTGGCCTGAATTCGACGAGGCGGCACTTGATGAAGCCCTTGCCTTCTTCGCCACCCGCGAACGGCGTTTCGGGCTGACCTCCAGCCAGCTCGTTGCCCAGACCGGCGCGCCAGCCCATCTTGACGGCCACTCCGTGAAAGCTGCTTGATGCTCCGGCAGCGCATAGTGACCGCTCTGGTGTTGCTGGCCATCATGCTGCCGGCGCTGTTCTACCGAACCCCGACTCCTTTTTGCGTGTTGGCCCTGATTGCCGTTGGAGCCGCAACCTGGGAATGGGGGCGTCTCAACACACTCGGCCAAGCCGCATCGGTCGGCCTGGCCCTGGCTTTTGCACTTTTAAGTCTGCTGACCTGGTACGCCGGTTGGCTGAGCCAGCCTTTGCCGCTGCTGTGGAGCGCGGCTGGTGCTCTGTGGGTGCTGGCTGGTGGCCTGCTGCTGCGCCGCGGCGTAGCGGGCTGGCCGCATGTGCCTAAAGCGGTGCGACTTGCTGGCGGCTTTTTCGCACTGTGGCTCGCCTGGCTGGCGGTGGCCCAAGCGCGGGTTCAGGGCGTTGATTTTTTGCTTTCCGTTCTGCTGCTGGTCTGGGCCGCCGATGTTTCGGCTTACTTTGCCGGACGCGCACTCGGCGGGCGGTTTACCCGCTCCAAACTGGCGCCCGGCATCAGTCCCGGCAAGACCTGGGAAGGGGTCTGGGGCGGCATTTTGGGCGTGGTGGTTCTTGCTCTGGTCTGGCTGTCGCTGGACGGCCCGCCAGCCGGACGCGTTTCGGCGGCCGACACACTGTCCGAGGGCGGGACGCTTTACGCGCGGCTGACCGGTCTGCATGGCGTCGTCGTGATGCTGCTTGCCGTGGTGTTTCTGGCCGGAATGAGCGTGGTTGGCGACCTGGTCGAGTCGCTGGTCAAACGCAGTGCCGGCGTCAAGGATTCGAGCCGCTTGTTGCCGGGGCATGGCGGCGTGCTGGACCGGATCGACGCGCTGCTGCCGACGCTGCCGTTGGCTTTGATGCTGGTTTCGTTGTGACCGGGCGCCCGGCCAGGCTGTGCAGCGGAGCGGAGACGCGATGAAGCCGATCTTGCGCGTGACTGTCTTGGGCTCCACCGGTTCGGTCGGGGTCAACACGCTCGACGTGATCGCCCGCCACCCGGACCGCTTTGAAGTTTTCGCGTTGAGCGCTGCGACTCAGGTGGATTTGATGCTGCAGCAGTGCTTGCAGTTCAAGCCGCGCTTCGCCGTCATGGCCAGCGCTGCGCACGCTGGCTTGTTGGCCGAAAAGCTTACGCAAAATGGTCTTGAGACTGAGGTTTTACGGGCGAAAACAGCTATCGAAATGATAGCTGAACACGAGCATACCGACATCGTCATGGCGGCGATTGTGGGGGCGGCGGGGCTTGCCTCCTGCATGGCCGCCGCCCGCGCCGGCAAGCGCCTGCTGCTGGCAAACAAAGAGGCTCTGGTGGTGGGCGGCCATGTTTTCCTGGCGGCGGTACAGGCCGGCAAGGCCAGGCTGCTGCCGATCGACAGCGAGCATTCGGCCATTTTTCAGTCGCTTCCAGAAGATGCTTCGACT
>JAJAYS010000284.1 GCA_026786065.1 Polaromonas sp. | reverse complement strand
GGTCGGAACATTTAATCGGTTGTGCTCAGTACTGTCATAGGTGACCCGCACCACGTCCGCCGGAACGATGTCGGGCGTTACGTCTTTCCAGCACACACCGCCCGGATGGTTCACTTCCAGGGAGCCGCTCGCATCGGTCCGCCCGACGGCTTTACTGACCACGCTGCCCACACTGCCGCGCATGACCTGCACCAGCAGGTCTGCATTGGGCACGAAGCCGCTGATGGAGGTGAAGTCGCGCTCCGGGAACACGGTGATGTCTTGCGGCAGCAGCGGCGGGCTGGAGATGGTCTGCGCAGAAGCCGTGCCCAGCGCGAGCGTGGTGGTGAACGCCACCAGCGCGGCCCGCGCTGCATGGCCGGATGCCGGGCGGTTGCGGGGGACAGTGGGGGCATCGCTGAGCCGGCCACGGGTCCCCGTGGTGCAGGCATCGTGAATGGTCTTCAGCAGGTCGATCATGGTGCTTCCTTTTGGTGGGGTAAAAACTAGCGGGCAAACGGAGAAAGATTCAAAAACGGACGCAGGCCGACGCTCTGCCCCTGGCGCCCGACCTCGGGCAGGCAGACCAGCCGGTCCGGCGCATTGAGCACGCCGGCCGCCGTATGGCCGTCAGGCAGGCACAGCGCAGGATGGTCGAACGGCGCTTTTTCCATCCGGACGCGCTGGTCGGTCAGCGACAGCATGAAGCGCACGAGGTTCACCTTTTCGCTTTCGCTGAGACCCAACGGGCGGATGTCCGGATGAAGATCGGCCGCGTTGTCTTTGCCGAAGTCGCCGCCCCGGTCGTAAAAATCGACGACCTGCATCAGCGTCGCCTTGCCACCGTTGTGGAAATACGGGCCGGTCAGTTCGACGTTACGCAGACCGGGCGTCTTGAACGCGCCGTTGACGCTGACCTGGGCCTGGTCCGGCACGGCGTACTTGTCGGGATCAAAGCCGTTGCCCAGCAGGCGGGCGGCTTCGGCTTTGCTTTGCCGGCCGCGTGTCGCAAACAGCAGCGTTTCCGACAGTGGCAGCCCAAAGCCGTCGGTGGCCCCCACGCCGATGTCGTCCAGCGTTGGCCGGACACCGATGTTGTAGAAACCGTTGTCGTAGGTTCGGCTGCGCGCGTTGCCCGCTCTGTTCATTGGCATGGTCTCCAGGCGCTGGTTGAGGACATTGCGGAACGACGCGTTGGTCAATTCGGCGCCGCCATGACAGTTGGCGCAACGGCCTTTGCCCTGAAACACGTCCAGTCCGGCACGCTCGCTGGCGTCGAGCTTGGCGGTGTCGCCAGCCGCGTACTGGTCAAAGCGGCTGTCGTCGGCCACCAGCGTTGATTGGTACAGCTGCACCGCGAGCGAGAAAAACAGCGTGAAGTTGGCCTCCATCTGGCTGACTTTTTCATCCAGCGGCCGGTCAAAAGTGACAGGCCGTAGCAGATCCATCGACTTGCGCTCTTTCGCTTCGGTCCGGGTGAAGCGCAGCACGTCGGGGGCCTGCCAGTAAGCTGGCCGGAACGCGCGCCGGACCAGCGAGTGGTAGGGCGGGCGACCTTTCTCGAACTCGCCGAGCACGCTGTCTTCTTTTGAGATCGCCTGCCCGCTAAGGATCTTTTCGCTCAGCAGCTTCCTGGCCAGGTGGATGAAGGTCCGGTCGCTGCAGCTCATCTCGGTCCCCGACAGCGGCGGGCCCGATCCCTGGGAGGCCAGCGACGACGACGGAATGGCGACAGCGATTTTGCGCACCAGGCCGGCTTCGCGTTTCCAGACCAGCGCATCCGGGTTGCGCAGCCCGAAAGGGTCGCCGCCGTTAAAAACGTTGTTGCCGCGGCCGTCCCAGAAGTTGCGGAAGTTGAACACTGCATTGATCACGCTGGGGGTGTTGCGCGGCTCGACCCGCCGGCTGTTGCCAGCCCCAAGATGAAAGCCGTCCGGATCGCGGGTGTAGTCGCAGCGGTCGGCTTCGGCGCCCTTGTTCGTCACATTGAGCTGGCTGAACTTGCCGTGGAACACGCCTTGCGACGAGGCTACGTCGTTGATGTCGATGCGCTGGCCCGGATCGTTGCTGGAGCGCGTCGAAAAGCGGGTCAGCGGAAAGTCGCCACTCAGCATCCCGTCGCGCTCAGCTGCCGCCAGGCTGTGGTTTGGGCCGCTGCCCAGCTGGAAGCTGCGGTCCGGGTCCGGCAGCAGGCTGCCCGGCAGCCTTCTGAGCAAACCCGGACTGAGCTGGTTCGTGGCCCGGCTGTCGGCGCCCGCGCTGAAATGACAACTGGCGCAGGCTGTTTGGTTGTCGCTGCCGACCCGCTGGTCCCAGAACAGCGCCTTGCCGAGCTGGATGGCGACCGCACGGTCCGCGACAAACTGGTCGAGGATTTCAGCCGGCGGGCCGGGCACCGGAACGGTTTTCAGAGACAGCGAGTCCAGCGAGGTCTGGGCCTGCACCGAGTTGGGCAGCGTCAGGGTCAAGCCGGTCAGCGCCAGCATCATCAGTCCTGAGCGGAGCGGCCGCGCTGGCGACAACCTGGTGTGAAGCGGGCTTGCGGTCCTGCCAGATCCGTGCGCTGCGGTCCCCGCAAAAATTGTTTGGAAAGCGCCCTGGAGCCTGGTCCAGACCGTCGCCGGCAAAATCATTTCGTTACCCCTTTTGGTAAACACGTTGAGGTGGGAATTCCTGCAAGTTCCTGCTGATCCGACCTCGCGCACCCTGGTAATTTGTAACGACCCGACGGGCCCTCGCCATTCTTTTGCGCAGATCAACTTGGTGTTTTTAAGCTGCCTTTGGTTTCAAAATCGCTGCAAGTTAGTGCAGACAAACCTAGTTTAGGCCGCACCTAAACCGCCGAACAATACCCAAATGGCGGGCACGAAATGTAAATAAAGTAATCAATAAAAAACGTTTTGCGGCCCACCTTCTTAACGGCGCAGGTCAGTACGGGACGTTGCAGGACGGTGCAGGACGGTGCGGTACGGGCACCGCAGCTCAGCGGCTTGCGCTCCGAACGCCAAGACGCCGCGGTCGGCTAGCCGTGCGAACTCGGCTTCGATCATTTCGCCCATCAGTTGCAGACCTTGCGCAGGCTGGCGTTCGATGCGCATCGCCAGCACCAGCATCCGGTGCAACTGCATGCCCGATATTTCGGACATGGTCACGGTTTCGGCACGCAGCTCCTTAAACAACGAAACCGGCCTGACCGTCGCCCACCGGCCGTGGATGACCAGCTCTCGGATCGAATCGACCGAGTCGATCTCGCCTTCGCAGAGCCTCTGCCCGCCCAGCACCTGCAACTGCTTTTCGACGATGCGCCGGTGCAGGCTGGTCATCAGCCCGGACTTCAACCGCGTGATGATCGAAACCACCGGGCTGGCCAATCGCTGGTCGATGCGGTCAACTCGGTCAACGCCTTGAGCCCGCTGCAGGGCCATGCCGAAGCCGGGCGGCAGAGCGCGCTGGCCCACCGGATTTTCATCACCAGGTGCGAGCTGGATC
>JAJAYS010000283.1 GCA_026786065.1 Polaromonas sp. | reverse complement strand
GGTCGGTAGTGTTGCCAGCGGCGGCGATAGCGGCGGCATCGTCATCGGCATCGGCATCGGCATCGGCATCGGCATCGGCATCGGCATCGGCAGCGGCATCGGCAGCGATAGCGTTAGCGGCGGCGACGTCGGCGTTGGCGTCGGCGAAAGCAGCAGCAGCGACGACAACGCCGCGCGCAGCGCCAGCCTGGCAAGCGGCGTCAGCAGGCCAGACGCCTCTTCGCCCGCCGCCGGAACTTCAACAGGCCCACCGCCGGTTTTTGCAGCACCCGGTGGGGGCTCCGGCAAGCTACCCGACGTGCGGCGCATCGACATGGCCCATCAGCCCAGGGGCTGCGTGATCGCCCCGCCGCTGCTCGACGCCATCGCGCAGCGCGTGGCCCGCGGCGAGCAGTCGCTGGTGTTTTTGAACCGCCGGGGCTACGCGCCGGTGCTGGCCTGCCACGACTGCGGCTGGAAAAGCCAGTGCCCGCACTGCAGCGCCTTCCGCGTTTTCCACAAAATTGACCGCACGCTGCGCTGCCACCACTGCGGCCACACCTCGCGGGTCCCGCGTGGCTGCCCCGACTGCGGCAACATCGACATCGCCCCGGTCGGGCGCGGCACCGAGCAGCTCGAAGAACACCTGGGCGAATTGCTGGCGGCGGTCCGGCGCCCCGACGGCGGCCTGGTCCGCGTTGCCCGGATCGACGCCGACAGCACCCGGCTCAAGGGCGCACTGCAGGCACAGCTCGCCAGCGTGCATGCCGGTGAGGTCGATGTGCTGGTCGGCACGCAGATGATCGCCAAGGGCCACGACTTCAGGCACATCACGCTGGTTGCGGCGGTCAATCCCGACACGGCGCTGTTTTCAAGCGACTTCCGCGCCCCGGAGCGGCTTTTCAGCCTGTTGATGCAGGCCGCCGGCCGGGCCGGGCGCGACGCCAGCCGCAGCGGACACAGCGAGATGTGGGTGCAGACCTTTCATCCGCAGCATCCGCTTTTTACCGCGCTGGCCAGCCACGACTACGAACGCTTCGCCACGCAGCAACTCGCCGAACGCCAGGCGGCCGGCCTGTCGCCCTTCGGCTTTTCGGCGCTGCTGCGCGCCGACGCCCGGACCCAGGAGGTGGCGCAGGGCTTTTTGAACGCAGCGGCCAGCGCCGCGCAGCAAGCAAGCCTGCCCGGCCACGAACACGTCACGCCCTACCCGGCGGTGCCGATGACGATTCAGCGCGTTGCCGACATCGAACGGGCGCAGATGCTGGTCGAAAGCGGCTCGCGCATGGCGCTGCAGCGCTTTCTGGCGGCCTGGCAGCCGGTGTTGATGCAGGCCCGCAAGCAGCCCGAGTTCAAGGGCCTGGTGCGCTGGGCGATCGATGTGGATCCGCTGGTGATTTGATGGCCGGCAGCGCGGCCCTTCGCGGCCAGCCCGCAGGGCCTGGCTTTTGCTATGATTATAATAGCTGTTAACGCCCGAATTTATTGGTCTTCAGGCCGATTTGGTAATGATTCGAGCCAGTCCCAGCGCCCGCCACCTTCAAGTCATCAACGCCACCGCCGCCGAAAAACTGAAGAAGGCCAGCACCGTGGACAGCAAGATGATGCGGGCGATGCGGCCGTTGTCGGCGCCGAAGCGTTCGGCCAGCAGCGCCACATTGCTGGCGCTCGGCAGCGCCGCAACCAGCACTACTACGGTCAGCGCAAAACGGTCCAGCGGCAAGCCGAGCGCCATCGCACCCAGGCCCAACATCAGTAGCAACGCCGGGTGAACCACCAGCTTGATGAGCGCCACCGACAGATAGTCGGCCAGCGGCGTGCGCGCCTGGCTGCTCATCTGGGAGCGCGCGAGCACCGCGCCGATGGTGAACAGCGCCACCGGCGAGGCGGCGTCGGCCAGCAGCCCCAGCGTCTGCTGAAGTGGTGCGGGCAGCGTGAACTCCAGGCTGGAGGCCAGCGCGCCCAGCACGATGGCCCAGGGCATCGGGTTCAGCGCGACGCCGCGCAGTGCCTTGGCGGCCGCCACTTCGGCGCCGTGCACGTCGGCCGAGTCGAGCCGCGACAGCGCGATGCACAGCGAGCTGGTCACCACCAGATCCACGACGATGGTGACGATGGCCGGGCCGGCCGCCTGGGCGCCGAGCAGCGCCACCAGCAGCGGCACGCCCATGAAGCCGGTGTTCGGAAACGACGCGACCAGGGCGCCGAAAGCCGCGTCGTTCCAGCCGATGCGGCCGCGGCGCGTGACGGCAATCGTCAGGCCGACCATTAGCAAGCCGCAGAGCAAATACACCGCGACCAGCGTGCCGTCCAGCAGCTGCGCAATCGGCGTGCTGGAACCAAAGCGGTACAGCATGCACGGCAGCGCGAAATACAGCACGAAAGTGTTCAGGCCGGGAATGGCCGAGGCCGGCAGCAGCGCCCTCCGGGCGGCGATGTAGCCGCAGAAAACCAGCGCGAAGAAGGGGAAGGTGACGAGGAGAATGGCCAGCATGACAAAACTGGGCGATTAAAAAAGCATGAGGAAGGCAGCCAGCGGCACAAGGGCCAAAGGCAATGGTGACTGGGTTCTGAGCTTCTCGATATTCGTAACGACCATAGGCTCTTTCGTCACCATGATGCATGCGTCGCAGCCGTGCGTGTGCGCCAGGCGAGCGGCTTTTAGAACATCCTTGTCCTGCACCGCATTGCGGTATTTGACCTCCACGCTGATGCGGGTTGAGCCGAGGTCCACGATGAAGTCCAGCTCATCGTTGTTGCGCCGCCAATAACCGAGCTCCACCAGCCCCGGCCAGCGGCGCAAATGGTTTGCCACCACGTTTTCGGCATAAGCCCCCATCAGTGTCGGGTCGGCGACCATCTGCTCTTGGTTCAATTTCATGACGGCATTGCGTATCGCCAGGTCCACCAGATAAGTTTTGAAGTTGCCCGCTTTCGGCGTGGACTTGGTGCTAGTGTGTTTGTGCAGGCGCCACACCAGGTCGGTCGCTTCGAGCAACGGAAAATAGGTTTCTATGGTGCTGCGAGCCAGCGCAATTTCGCTGCTGAGTTGCGACAAATTGGTTTCCCTGCCGGGGTCTTTAAGCAGCCCCAGGTAGAAGCGGCGCAGCATCTCGGGTTTGCGGAATTCGGCGGCCACCAGCAGGTCTTCAAAGATCACGCGCTCGACCTGGTTTTGGTAGAGGTAGTCCTGTTTGGCGAGCAAGGTGGGGAGATTCCAGACTTCGGGGAAGCCGCCTTCGAACAAGAACTGTTCTACCTTTTGTTCGTACTGCGCGAATTCGTTCGCAGCGCCCAACAGCTCCACGAGTTTCTCCGCGTTAGTGCTTTGAATTATTCGACCGACTTTGCCAATCGTTTTTGCGACGCTACCAGCTGGCTTGCCCGTGGGACTCAGGTTCCCGTTTTCAGGACAGCTCCACCACTCCCGAAAACTAAAAGGCAACACATGAAAGTCCTTGATCCGACCAAGCAGACTCTCCCGTGATTTTTTGAAGATCGGCGTGCTTGCCGAACCCGACACGACAAAACGCACCGGCGTCTTCAGGTCATAAAACTTTTTGAGATACAGCTCCCAGCGCGGGAAGAACTGGATTTCGTCGAGGAAAAGATAGGTCACGCCGCCTTTTGAAGCCTCTACCGCCGTGGCCACCAAAGCGTTGAAAAACTGGTCTTTGTCAAAACCCGGAATTTCCATCGCCGGGTCCTGCATCGAGAAATAAACAATGCGATTCGCCTGTGCTTGCGGGTCCGGGGCATCGTTAATCAGTTGCTGTATGCATTGCTGCAAAAGCGTGCTTTTCCCTACACGGCGCGGCCCAGTGACTGACACCATCTGCGGCAACTGTTTGACGTCGGCATACAGCACGTCAAAAACATCCCGACGGAACTCCGGCAGCGCGGCAAAGGCCTGCTCATCGTCG